>NZ_JARPVX010000193.1:0-1491 GCF_033947565.1 Lichenihabitans sp. Uapishka_5 | reverse complement strand
GCGCCTGGCCGTGTCGTCCATCGCCGAAAGCTTCCTGTCCGGCGACCTGCTGGGGTCGTTCCTCCTCGGCCATCCGGGCCTCCGGCTCGACATCGTCGTGACCGATGCGGAGTTCGATATTGTCGCGGGCGGATTCGATGCCGGCGTACGGTTGGGCGAGGTGATCGAGCGCGACATGATCGCGGTGCCGGTCAGCACGGAGCAGCGCCAGATCGTCGTTGCCGCGCCCACCTTTCTCGCGGTGGCGGGAACACCGCTCCACCCCCGTGACCTGACGCGGCACCGCTGCATCGGCTGGCGTTCATCGGTTGAGGCGGCGCCTTACCGCTGGGAGTTCACCGAGGATGGGCGCGACTTCATCGTCGCCGTTGAACCCGCGATGACGACCAACGACATGTCGTTGATGGTGAAGATGGCCTGTGCCGGCGCCGGGCTGACCATCGGCATGGCCGAAACGTTCGCGCCGTGGCTGAGAAGCGGGGAGCTGTGCGAAGTCCTGGAACCGTTTTGCCCTCCGCTGTCCGGCTTCTTCCTGTTCTATCCCAGTCGGCATCACCTTCCGATCAAGCTGCGCGCGCTCGTGGATCATGTACGAGGCCGGCGTCGCGGCAATGCGGACGGCGCGAAATAGGGTGCTATTCAATGCGCAGCGGTCGCGCCTCTTTCCCAAATTGGGATGGGCACCGGCCACCTCAGTCGCCAGTGCTCTTCCACAAGCATGGATCGGCTTTACCGAAAGCCATCCCCATCATCTTCTGACTGCATCCTATAGCCGCCCTCAAACGCTGTAAGATCAAGATCAGCGTAAAGGCGGTAATCTTGATCGTCGGACTTATAACCCTGATGCTGACAAGCGGCTTTGCCGCTGCCTGCGCCTACATCAACATTGTCGAGCAGCCTGCGCGCCTGGCGTTGCAACCGGCTGCGCTGTGGGCGCAATGGCAAGTAAGCTATCATCGCGGAACGGCGATGCAGCTGTCGCTCGCGGTCCTGTCGACGGTGCTGGCGGTGGTGTCGTACGCTTTAACACGTGACGTGCGGTGGCTCGCTGGTGCGGGATGCCTGCTTGCCATCGCGCCCTACACGTTGCTGGTGATGATGCCGGTCAACCGGGAGCTATCGGCGCTGACACCAGGCAACCTGGGCGATCAGGTCGTCCCGCTGGTGCGGTCCTGGGGACGGCGACACGCAGTTCGCGGCCTGCTGGGCGCAACCGCGGCCGTCATCTTCGTTTGGGCACTGTCATGATTGCAGCGCTCCTCACGGGCTGTTTCGACCGGCGAAGAGCGTCATGCCAGAGGTCGTGATCGCAGGCGGTGGCAACGCGATTCCAGCCTATCTCGGCATTCCGGACGGGAACGGGCCGTGGCCGGGCGTGGTTGTCCTCCACGACGCGCTGGGCCAGACCGATGCGAGCCGTGGGCAGGTGGATTGGCTGGCCGCCTCGGGCTACCTCGCCATCGCGCCCGACCTGTTCGCGCGCGGCAACAG
>NZ_JARPVX010000192.1:0-1491 GCF_033947565.1 Lichenihabitans sp. Uapishka_5 | reverse complement strand
GCAGCGCATCGGCATCCCAACGTCCTCGCCCGAGCAGAGCCTGTTGCCGCCAGGGGCCGCTGTCACCAGCCGCTTCCGCACGCATCCAGCCTGTTTTGCGCGGCTCGTTGCCAAGCAGTGCATCCAGGAACCGGCTCGCCGAAGCCGCCACGCGGTCCTGCGTGAACAAGGGCCGGATACGCTGCTTCGCAACGCGCAACGACGTGGCCCATAAAGCCAGAGTGTCCTCGACCGACGCGCCACCAGTCATCAAATCCTGAATCATGGTCGCCCATTGATTCAGATATCGCTAAAATACGCAACTGTAGTGCTAGGCTGCGCGGCCAGCATTGCATATTTGAAGTAGCGGAGATCGAAGGCGAGATCAGGCACTAAGCGCTGTCTCGATACCGCAGTACCGCGAAATCCGACGCCACGGAACGTTCTCCTAGGAAGCTCGGCGTTTGACGGCGGCTATAAAAGGTCGCTCTCTGTTATGCTGAGCTGCGGCAGAAGTTCGTCTGTCGTCAGGATGGCATGGGCGAACATAGGTCCATTCACCTCGTGCGCTGCGTGCATGGCTTCGGCGCTAAAGGCCGCGGTTGCGTCGCGCACTAGCGTGACATGATAACCCATCTCCATGCCGTACCGGCCTGTCGACTCGATGCAGCTGTTGGCAACCACACCAACGAGGACGATCTTTTGGATGCCGTGTTGTTTGAGCTGGGCGTCGAGGTCGGTATTAGCAAAGCCGCTCTGCGCCCAGTGCTCATAGATGACCACATCGCCGGACTGGGGCCCGAACTCGGGATTGAACGCTCCGCCCCAGCTGCCGTCCTCGAACGCCTTCCCAGGCACGCCGGCTTGCTGGAAGGGGGTCATGTGCTGCCAGCCGTCGAAGTCGCCAGGGCGCGGGCGGTGATGAGGCACGATAAAGACTTGGATGCCGGCTTTGCGGACAGCGGGAATTAATTTGCGAAGATTTTCGAACATGCCGGAGGCGTCCGCCGTCGGCTTGATCGCGTCATAGAGTTTTCCGCCCTCACTCATGAATCATTGTAGGGATCGACGATCAATAAGGCCGTCTGATCTTTGGCATACTTTGCAGTTCTCATGGGTTTTACCTTCACTTAGTCCTTAGGAGACTTCTGGTGACTGCCGTTCATCTGTCTTTTTGCCTTAGAACTATTAGACCAAGACGCGCATATTAGTATTCGACTGTGCGTCAGCGCTCCGGCCCAATCATTTGAAAATAGTCATCCCGGCGGCGCACGGATGGCATCGCTGGCGCTGGCCGCCGTTTAGAGGGGCGTTGGAAACGCCCCTCTCGCCCTTCCATTACAGAGCCGGGCGCCGATCGCCGAGCCGTACGCATCCGGCCAGCACCGCAGATCCGAGCTATCGCGTCACCGTGATCCCGCAGGGGGATGGGCGGTGCGTCAGGCTGCCTGAGCCAGGGATGTGACGGGGCGGCTGGCCTTCCAGTTCCAGGGCAGCAGCTCGTCGAGGCGT
>NZ_JARPVX010000191.1:0-1508 GCF_033947565.1 Lichenihabitans sp. Uapishka_5 | reverse complement strand
CGAGTGCGGCGGCACCTGTCGACGCCGCCGCCCCGCAGGCCGCCCCCGCGGCGCAGCCGAGTGTTCCGCTCCCGCCCGTGCCGACCTTGTCGAGCGACGATGCGTTGCCGCACGACATGTCGCCCTGGGCCATGGTCCGCAATGCCGACATCATCGTGAAGATCGTGATGGGCATCCTGGCGGCCGCCTCGGTGGCGACGTGGACGATCTTCATCGCCAAGCGGCTGCAGCTCGCGGGCGCCCGCTTCCGTGCCGTGCGCGGGGTGCGCGAAGTGTTGCGGGCCACGAGCTTGTTCGATCTCGACCGCGCCCGCCACACGGGATCGCTGAAGTCGGGGCCGGTGGCGGCGCTGGTGCATGCGGCCGCGCATGAACGCGAGCGCTCGTCGAAGCTGCCGGCCGACGGCATCAAGGAGCGTGCCGCCATCGCGCTCGGCCGCATCGAGGCCCGGGCGGCCCGCAGCATGACGCGCGGCACCGGCCTCGTGGCCTCGATCGGCTCCACGGCGCCCTTCGTGGGCCTGTTCGGCACCGTTTGGGGCATCATGAACGCCTTTGTGGGCATCAGCCAGGCCCACACCACCAACCTCGCCGTGGTGGCGCCCGGCATCGCGGAAGCCTTGTTGGCCACCGCGGTTGGCCTCGTGGCCGCCATTCCGGCGGTGATCATCTACAATGGCTTGGCGCGCGCCATCGCGGGCTACAAGGCCATCCTGTCGGACGCTTCGGCCGAGGTCATGCGCCACCTGTCGCGCGACCTCGACCGGCAGTCGAGCGCGGCGGAGTAGGCCCGATGGCGGTCAAGCTCAGCAGCGGCGACGACGAGATCGGCGAGATCGCCGACATCAACGTCACGCCTTTCATCGACGTCACCCTGGTGCTGCTCATCATCTTCATGGTGGCGGCGCCGCTGTCCACCGTCGATGTGGCGGTAAACCTGCCGGTGTCGAATGCCGCCGTGCAGCCACGCCCGGACAAGCCGGTGTTTTTGACGGTGCGTCACGACCAGTCGCTCGCGCTCGGCGAGGAAACGGTGGCGCGCGACGCGCTGCAGGCGCGCCTCGACACGGAAACCGGGCATGACCGCGACAAGCGCATCTTCGTGCGGGCCGACAAGGGGCTCGCTTATGGCGATCTGATGGGGGTGATGAACGGGTTGCGGGACGCCGGCTACCTGAAGATCGCCCTGGTGGGGCTGGAGGATACCGGGGCCCCGGCGCCCCGGCCTGCGGCGCCGGCGGCCCGATGAGGCTGTATCGACCCGAAGACGGCGGTCGCCGGGCCGTCGAGGCCATGCGCTGGGGGGCGGCCGGACTGGCCGTGGTGGCCCTGCATGCGGTCGGTGGCTGGTTCCTGGTGTCGCATGCGTTCCCGGCGCCAGCCGACACCGTGCAAGGCATCCCGATCGACCTCGAGCCGGTGGCGGTGCCGCAGAACGCGCCCGAGCCCAACAGTGCCGCAGCCGCTGGTCCCGCCCCGGCACCCCAGGCGGCCGCAGCCCCCGAGCC
>NZ_JARPVX010000190.1:0-1539 GCF_033947565.1 Lichenihabitans sp. Uapishka_5 | reverse complement strand
CTTTCAATTACCCACAAGTGCGGAAGCGAGGCGGTAGCCGATCAGGATGTCCGTCAGCCTCCGCCATCCTCTCCACATGACGATATTTCCTGGAGGTGGATCATGACGTCGTGCCAAATATCCGCCGAGGCGAGCAACACTGTCCGAATACTTGGCCAGGGTCGGAGTGGAGGGCTTTTCCAGCGGTCGTGGAACCGCCTCATTGAGGACGGTGCATTCCTCCTTGGTGAAGACCAGCGTCGGCGGCGCCTCGGGGGCGATCCGGTTCATCATCGTCATCCAGAAGATGCGCCAGCTGACGACGCAAAAGATCGCGATGAGATTGACGAGCCGATCCGCCGTGCGGAGTTTCGCGTCCTCGGCGCGGCAACCGGATTTGAGGATCTTGTGAAAAACCTCGATCTTCCAGCGCATGGCGTACCAGTCGAGCTTCTCGACCGCGTCAGCTGTCGTCTCTACGGCGAGATTGGTGATCAAGCGCCAGTCGACCGGCGGGCGGCCGTCCGGGACGGCGCGCTCCCGAGCATGAATGACGGTGAGCCTGAGCGATGGATATCGTTTCTGTTTGCCGATCGGTGGCAGCACGTCGATGGCCTTGAAACGGATCTCGACCGTCGCATTGTCCGTCTCGCCGGTTCCCAGCGGAACCCTGACGCGGTGAACCCCTGCGACGCCGACCTCAGCCATCTCAGCATTGATCGTGTGGAAGCCGTCGCCCGCGAGGCGATCGACACAGGTTCGCACGACGAAGTTGGTGCCTTCCGTCGCAGCTCGGCAGAAGAACTCATAGATGTCGTTCTCGCGGTCGCCGATATGTACGCATCGGGCCGGATCACCGATGAGCGCATTGGATTGCGACATGTTCGTGAGCCAGCGAACGCTTTCCTTGGCCTCGATCGGGACCCGTGTCGGGTTGATGTGCCGCTTGAGCGCGGTGGTGCCCTTGAATTTGGACCGGGACCAGAACTTTGCCGCAGTCAGACCGAGCGGCAAGCCTTCCGGCGTCACTGCCAGGCTCGAATGCATCAGCAGACCGCACACAGTATGGAGCGACCGAGGGCCATTCGGCCGGGCCATCGATGCCAAACCGATCGAGCCGATCGCCTCGGGCCTGGCCCGCTTGAAGACGAACTCCGTGGTATCCTGCAGCACGAGGATCGGCCCCTCGGTCGCGCGAATGCGCTCGGCCGTCACCGCGAAATGGCCCGCGAGGATCTTGTCCTCGCTGACATCGGCGTTCGAGAGAAAGCGATAAGCTGCCTTGGTGCTCGCCCAATCGCCGCAGGCGAGCGGCAAGGGATCACCGACCGATGCGCTCAGCCGATGCAGGAGCGAGCGAAGGCGCTTGCCGAGGCGCGCGTCGGGAAATCTCGATCCAGCAAGCTCCCGATCGACCCATGTCGACAGGTCTGTCGTCTCAAATCCCATCGCGCACACCGCCTCAAGCGATTCGGTGCCGAGGGATGAATCACGGATGCGCCTCCGCCGACAACAAATCGGAGAAAATCAGCCGGCCAGCGACTTGTGGGTAATTGAAAG
>NZ_JARPVX010000018.1:0-56842 GCF_033947565.1 Lichenihabitans sp. Uapishka_5 | reverse complement strand
CCCTCGGCCCCGGCATGCGGCCCGAAGCCCATGAGGCAGGCCTCGCCTGGCCGGCGCGGGCGGCCTGGGGGCTCTGCGCCATCGCGTTCTGCTGCTTGATGCTCGAAGGCGCCGTGGCGGATTGGAGCGCCATCTATCTGGCGGGCGAGGCGCACCTGTCGGACGCCATGGCGGCCGGCGGCTATGCGGGATTCTCGGTGGCGATGCTGACGGGGCGCTTCGCGGGCGACGGGGTGGTGCGCCGCTTCGGCCGCAGGCGCATCGTCATCGGCGGCAGCCTGATGGCTTTCGTCGGCCTCGGGCTCAGCGTGGCGTTGCCGGACGGACCGGCCGGCATCGGCGGCTTCCTGCTGGTCGGGCTCGGCCTGTCGAACGTGGTGCCGGTGGTGTTCAGCGCCGCCGCCCGCACGGGCCGCACCGCCGCGGCCGGCATCGCGGCCGTGGCGAGCTGCGGTTATGGCGGGTTCATCGGCGGTCCGCCGGTGATCGGCGCCATCGCGGGCGCCACCACGCTGCGCACCGCGCTCGGCTGCCTGCTGGTCGTGGCACTGGTGTCCCTGCTCGCCGGCCTACGGACCCGCTGGGTCGACGCATGACCGAGCCCGGCCTGCGCTCGCTCAGCCGATCGCCTTGCGGCGGCGCAGGCGGATATAAAGCGCACCGCCGCCGCCATGCGCGGCACCGGCCGGCTCGAAGGCAAGCACGATGGTTCTGAGATCGAGCTCGCGCAGCCAGTGCGGCACCACGCGCCGCAACACGCCGAATTCCCCGAAACCGTCGGCCCGGAGGCGGCTGCGCTCGCCCTTGCCGGTCACAACCAGCACCAGCCGCAGGTCTTCCGCATGGGCCCGGCGCAGGAAGCCGCGCAGCGCCCCATAGGCGTCGGCCTGGGTCATGCCGTGCAGATCGATGCGGCGCTCGATGCCCATGTGGCCGCGCTGGATCTTCTGCTTGGTGCGGCGGTCGAGGTCCGCCAAGGGCGGCGCCCCGGGGCGCCGGGCTTCGGGTGGCGGGGGCACGGCGACAGGGGGATGCACTACCGGTGACACGTCCTCGGGTGGCATCGGCAAAGGCTGTGGCGCAGCAGCCGGCAGATGGCTGCCGGGCTGGCGCAGGTCCACCGTATCGGCCACGGCGCGCCACAGCACGACTTCGGCTGCGCTGAGGCGACGGATGCGCGGCGGTCTCATGCGAAACGGAACGCCGGGTCAGTCCGCGCTGGTCGAAACCAGCGTCCAGTTCGGATCGCGGGACGTCAGGCTGCGGGCGAAGGTCCATTCGTCCACCACCGGCCCCACGGCCTCGGTCCCGGTTCCCTGGACGACGCCCTGCCGGTCCCGCAGGGTGTTGACCTGATGCGAGTCGAACCGCACGGCGATCTGGGCGGAGCCGCCCTGGAGCTGGGCATGCAGGATGTTGGCCTTGTCGATCGCCACCATGGCGTGGGTCATCGTGTCGCCCCGCGCCTCGCGATCCGCGATGGCGGCCGAGAACCCGTCGAGCACGTCCTTGGCCAGCAAGCCCGCCAAGGCTGAGCGGTCGCCCTTGGCAAAGGCCGCGAGGATCATCTCGTAGGCCGCACGCGCCCCATTCAGGAATTCGGGGCCCGAAAAGGACGGCATGGCGGCAGCCACGCGATCGAGTTCGCCCGCGAGGGTCGAGCCGGGTGCCGCAATATTCTTCCAGGGCTCAGCCACTTCCGGCTGGCGGACGGCGGGCCGGCCTGCGGTCGGCAGCGCGATCACCTTGCCGGAGCCGGGCTTCGGCGGCTCGGCGTCCGTCCGCGCACGGCGCGCAAAGGGGTTCGAAGGCGGTCGTTCTTCGCCGGTGCGGGTGCCCAGCACCGAGCGCAGCTTCCAGACCACGAAGATCGCCAAAGCCGCGAACACGATGGTCGACACGTCCAGGGAATCGTTCATGGCGAGCCAACGTCCTGCAGCGCGACGCTCCATTGCGGCCACGCGCGACGCCTCCTATCTGATCTATGTGGTGAGGCAATGCCCAACATCCACTGCCTTCCGTGCGGATCTGCACGGTGCGGCGAGGACACGCGATGATCGGTGGCTTGTTTTCCGGGGGGCTGTGGCCCGTCAAGACCGTCAAGGGCGTGGTGACGGCCTGGCTGATCGGCGAGATCGTCGCCTTCTGCCTGGCCGTGAAACTGCTCGGTCTTGGCACGACCCTGCTGGTGATGTTCGGCACGAGCCTGCTCGGCATGGCGATGCTGCGACGCATCGGCCTCGATGCGGCCCAACAGCTCCGCCGTCGCATGATGGCCCCCGATGTGGCGCGCGACGGCTTTGTGGATGGCACGCTGACGGCGCTCGGCGCCGTGCTGTTGATCCTGCCGGGCTTCGTGTCCGATGCCGCCGGGCTCGCGTTGTCGACACCGTCGTTGCGCCAGGGGCTTGCGGCGCGCCTGCTGAAGCAGGGTCCCCTGCCCGGCTCCCCCGCTTCGGTGCGCCGGCCGAACCCCGATGTCATCGACCTGTCGCCCGACGACTGGCGCGTGGTGGATAAGAGCGGCCGCGCTTAGACGGAGAGATCGCTCCGGCGCAGCTGAATGGGATCGCCTTGCGCCAGCACCCCTCCGCGGTTGTTCCTCCTGGGCTTCCATGCTACGCGCCCGGCACGATCGAGCGCCTCGCAGGTGAGGCCGGGAGACCAGAATGGCTGAAGCAAACGGAAACGGCACGGCGGACGCGGCCACGCCTCAGCTGAACGCCCTTGTTCAATACATCAAGGACCTGTCCTTCGAGAACCCGAACGCGCCGCGCTCGCTCGGGCCGCAGGAAAAGGGCCCCAACATCTCGATCCAGGTGAACGTCAACGCTCAGCAGCTGTCCGACACCGACTTCGAAGTCAGCCTGATGCTCGAGGGGTCGGCTGGCGAGGGGGCCGGCACGCTGTTCAAGTTCGAGCTGAACTACGCCGGCGTGTTCCGGGTGGTCAACGTCCCGGCCGAGCAGACCCATCCCGTGGTGATGATCGAGTGCCCGCGGCTTCTCTTCCCCTTCGCGCGGCAGATCGTGGCCGATGCGGTGCGCAACGGCGGCTTCCCGCCCCTCTACATCGACCCGATCGACTTCGCCGGTCTTTACCAGCAGCGTATCGCGCAGGGGAACACCCAGCCCGGCGTGCCGGTCGCCTGACACCCCTTCGAGGGCGGGCCCCCGGGCCCGGCCCTCAATGGGCCATGAAGACCGGCAGCTCCGAATAAGCCAGCACGTGGCTCGTGGCGCCGCCGAAGATCATCTGCCGCAGGCGGCTCTGGGTATAGCCGCCCTTGATGACGAGGTCGGCCCCGATCTCGGCCGCCTTGGCCAGGATGGCCGGCCCTTCGTTGTCGGTCTTGCCCGTCACCGTATTGCTTTCGGCCATGATGCCGTCGCGGGCCAGCGCCTGGGCCAGCTGGTCGCCCGAGGGGCCCGGCACCGAATGGATGTCGAGGCTCTGGATGACGATGCGCTTCGCCCGCCGCAGCAAGGGCAGCGCGAAATGCAGCGTGCGCGCCGTTTCGGACGACCGGTTCCAGGCCAGCAGGATCGTTTCACCAAGCGTTTCGGGCGGCTTGGTGGGTGCGATCAGCACCGGACGGCCACTCTCGAACAGCACGGATTCGAAGGTAGCCTGTCGGGGGTCGAGGTTGCCCGATCCAGGCTTGCCCACCACGATCATGTCGAAGATGCGCCCATAGGGCCCGAGCGCGCTGTCGCTCATCATGGTGGGCATCCATTGATGGGCGAAATCCTGCGATCCCGCCTCGTAATGCGGCACGTCATGCAGCGCCATGGCGGCCTGGAACAGTTTCGCGGCCCGGCTCGACAGCACCTCGCGGGCGCGGGCATCGAACACCGTGGCGCCGATCGAGATATCCGCGATCACGATGTCGGAAATATCGGGCGCCAGCGGCACCCCTTGCAAAAACGACTCGAAGGCGCGGCCGATCAGGGTGGCGGTCGCCAGCACCGAGGCCGTGCGGGAGTGGTCCTCGACCGGCACCAGCAGGTTGCGATATGGCATGGATCCTCCCCGGCGCCGCTGGCGCTCCCCGGCAGCATCCTAGCCTGGGACCTGCGCCGGGCAAAGGACACGCAAGCCGGCAGCCCGGGCAAGGCGCAGGATTGACGGCCTATTTTGAGATACGCCACGACACGCCCCATTCCGGGGCGGAGCTGGCCAGGGGCCCGGTATGATGGCGCAAGCGCCACAAGCATTTTCCAGCAGTTCGCACCAGATTTTGGTGTACGACCGACCCTCTTGTACTTACCAGCCTCCGCGCCAAACGCGCCGAGATTGAGCAGCATATCGCGGGCCTCAACGCGAGGCTGGCGAACGCACGCAATGGCGTCTATCGTCAGTAAGCTCGCGCGTGGTGCATTCACGGCCACCTTCTTTTTGGCAGCGCTGGCAGAGATCGGTGTCGAAGTGGTTCATGTCGGTGATATCTAAGTTTATATGCCGACTTTCTCGATCTTCTTCTCTTCGATCAGCAACAAATGGTTTCTGATCTCATTGCGCCATGGAGCCATTCTATCTTCGAATACTCCCAAGAAGGAAATTCTAATTAAATAGAGAACGGCGCAACAAATCATTTCAATAAGGCAGAGTAAGTAGACTACCTTAAGGACCGCTACTGCTAACCGTTCCGAGTTCAACCAGTAAGCAATCGGCACGCTCGCATACAGTACTGACGTACAGGCACCTAGCACTGTGACAAAAAAACGATCCCTTTGCGACTGAAAGAACTCAAATGCAGTTCCAAGCCACCTTCGGTTTGAGCTAATACCATCCACACCAAGCAACGTTTTACGAACAGATGGCTCAAGCGACACCCAACGCGAAAGAACAACAAGCGCATAAGTGCTTTTTACTCCTTCAGTCTGGATATAACCTTGTACGCCTTGCTTTGGATGACACTTGCTTTCAATCTCGCCAAGATCTTGAAAGGGGTCAGGCGTTAAATGCACCTGCAACAGCTTGGCGATCTGATCGCTGCATCTATCTGGAACGACCGAAACATAAACACCAGCAAATGATACCGCGACAGCTACTATGCCAAATGCATAACTTGAAAAATCAAACTCCGCGAATGACTTTATAGTCGTCGCATCGGCATAGCTTTTGCTATGCTCAAATCTAAAATAGACTAGGGCAACTGCCAGTGAACAAAGAAAAGCACAACCTAAAACAAAAAGAATAGATCTAAACAAGGCTGTGCAATCACTTACAGGGTCAGAGCTTATATTCTTTCGGCAAAGGCTCGGCTATGTCCCACAGCGTCTGAAAGACTCTTTTATAAGCATCAGCTATCTTATGTGTTGTGCCGAGATGGGCATTAAGTATAACCGTTGCAGACCTATCAGCAGCATTTTCTTCTACACGTACGTGCATGCCGTCACAAATGGCAAAATGCCCCATGTCAAACTGTTTTCCGTCAATGGTACGCTTTGCCTGGCAATATAAAGCTTTTACGTCGCCTTCACTGATTTCTTTGGTTAGACCAGAAAGCGCTGTACTGCCTCTTGGGTCGGCATCACCAACCAACACGCGGATATTCTTCAGACGATCAGCCGCAGTGGCAAGCAAAGCGGCGTCATAGACGGTCGCACTGAGGCATCCTGTGAAAATGTCTAGCGAAATGTTTGCGCGCGTGACGAGTTGCTCCAACACCGTCTTGGCGAGGGATGTTCCGCGATTGGTGAAGATGATCGGAGCCGTACCGGCGACCGCTTCGTTGAAGCGGCCGCGGACGAACTCCGCGTAAGCCTGATCAGACATCTTTACATCAGCCACGTTAGCGTTTTCGTCCCGTTCTGAGCCGTCACGGTTAACGCGAGGCTAAAATTTCGTTAATAATTCGTTAAGTGGGATCTGTAGTTACCGCCTGAGTAGCAAGCAACGGACAATCTGCTGATTCGGCCTGTCCACAGGGCAAAATGTCGCATTGCCGGCTTATGCTCAGTTTTCGTCCACTCATACATGGTGCCGAAAGACGGCCAGGGAATGGCCGGCTGCATTACAAATGCAGATCGAGTCAAGATGCCGCCAATTGTTCTGGCGAGATCGCTTGTGGCGTTTGCGCCATGATACCGCAGGGGCCCACGGCTCGCAAAGCGGGACGGGCTGGCCAGCGGAGGGGGCGCAGCCGAGCCCGGAACCGGGATGCTCCATCCTTGGCCGCCCGGGCTCCCCGGTCCCCTAGTCTCCGCTTCGCGCCGCCCGTAATGAGGGCGGCGGGGCGTCAGGCGCTCTCCTGCGGAGCAGCCGCGAGCGCCTTCTCGAACCGCAGCGCGGCGGTGCCGTCCTCGTAATAATCCTCGTAGCGGCCGAACTCGCGGTAGCGGTCGGCCCTGTAGAGCGCGATCGCGGGGGCGTTGTCGGCCCGCACCTCGAGCCGCAGCAGCGTGGCGCCGCGTGCGATCGCGGCGGCCTCGCTCGCGGCCAACAGGCGCCGGCCGTGGCCGTGGCCGGCATGATCGGGATGGACCGCCACGGAATACAACCGCGCCGCCCGGGACCCGCGCCGGAACGCCACGATGGCGTCGCCGATGATCGCCCCTTCCTGTTCCAGCACCAGGAAATGGGCCGTTCGGGCGCCGAGGTAATAGCGCAAGCTGCGGCGGGACAGCTCGTCGCTGGTGAAGACGCGATCCTCGAGCGCCTCCACGGCGTCGAGGTCGTCCGGCACGGCGTCGCGGATGCGGGCGCCCTCAGCCATCTGCGCCGCTCAGGCGGGCGCCTTCCAGGGAAAGGTCCAGGTCTCGGTCAAGGTCCGGTTGCCGGCGCGCAGAAAGGCGCGCAGATCGGTCGACTGGCCGGGCGGCAGCTCGATGTCGATGGCGGCCCGGAAGCCGTTGATGTGCGGGTTCGGCACCAGGAACGACCGGGTGATCTTGCCGGCCGTGGTTGTCGGCACGACGCTGACGAGATTGGGGTCCGGCACGAAATAAGCGAGGTCGCCGCCCGTGAAATCGATCAGGAAGCGGCGCGAGCCCGGCACCACCACCTCGTCCGAGCCGAGCGAGCGCGCCAGCGTCTGGAACGTGTGGGCCACCCGGCCGCCCGGCGACAAGCGCGACAGGTTGAGGCTCGCCGTGATGGTGTAGGACAAGGTGATCGGCTTGCCGACTTCGGCGGGCTCGTTCGACACCCAGAAGGCGACGATGTTGTCGTTGGTTTCGTCCGCGGTCGGCAGCTCGACGAGTTCGACGCGGCCGTCGCCCCAACCGGCCTTGGCCTCGACCCAATAGCTGGGCCTGAGCTCGTAGCTGAGGTCGAGATCCTGGTAATCCTCGAAGTTGCGGTCGCGCTGCAGCAGCCCGAACCCCTGCACGGCCTTGTCCAGGAAGGCCGAGGTTTCCATCGTCTCCGGGTTGCGCAGCGGGCGCCAGATCCATTCGCCGGTGCCGGTGTGGATCAGCAGGCCGTCGCTGTCGTGCAGCTCCGGCCGGAAATCGCCCTTGATGCGGCGGTCGTTCTGGCTGGTGAAGAACATCGAGGTGAGCGGCGCGAAGCCGAGCTTGGCGCCGGCGCGACGCGGAAACAAGGTGACGCCCACCTCCATCACGCTGTCGACGCCCGGATACAGGTCGAACCGGTAGGCGCCCGTGGCGGCGGCGCCGTCGAGCAGCGCATAAACGGTGATGCGACCGGCCTGCTGGCCCGGCGTCTCGACCCAGAATTCGCGGTAGAAGGGAAACTCCTCGTCGGCCAGGCCGGTGCCGACCGCAAGGCCGCGCGCCGAGATGCCATAACGCTGGTTGCGGCCGAGGAAGCGGAAGTAGCTCGCCCCGAGATAGGCCACCACCTCGTCGAGCACGTCCGGCCGATTCAAGGGCGACAGAAGCCGGAAGCCCGCGAAGCCGAGGTTTACCGGCAGCGGCCCGTCGAGCTTGGTGCGGCCGAAATCAAACAGCGAGGCCGAATAAGGGATCGGCGTGGCGATGCCCTCGCGCACGATGTTGACCGTCACGGGCTGCGGGTAAAGGTGCCCGAGGTGGAACATCTCCATGCGGAACGGGCCGCCGTCGCCGCCCAGGAACGCCTTGTCGCGGCGGAACCGGATATCCCGCCAGGCGTCGAAGCTGAGGTTGTTGAGCACGGCCGGCAGCGCCGGCGGCGTGGCCTGGAACGGCGCCGACGCCAGGTCCCGCGCGCGCTTGATGACGTCGTCATAGCCGAAGTGAGCCGTGGGCTGGCCGCTGGGCTGCTGGGCCTGCACGGACGGCGCTTCCGCCATCATGGCCGCAGCCCCGAAAGCAGCAGCGGCGCAAAACGTCCGGCGGTCGACATTGGCCATTCGGGTTCCCGTTCGAGGCGCGGCGGAGGTGCCGCTTCGGACCGAGGTGCCGCAACAGACGGCCGGGCGGCCGATCTGAAACAAGCGCATCGGCGAAACATCTTAAGGCGGCGCGGGCCTGCTGGACAAGCGCGCCACACTCGGATGCGGTTACACCGCATCTCCCCTGAACGAAGCGTGAAGATGCCATCTTCCTTCCGCCATCGCGGCCCCCTAAACCTTCGTCGATGAGCCGCCAGAACCTGAAGTCGCTGCCTGACCCCATCGACGCCGCGCTGCCCGAGGACGCGGACGCCGACCAGGACGGGTTCGACATCGATCTCGACGACGATGTCGCGGAAGCCGAATCCGGGGTCGACCTCGGGCTCGACGACGAAGCAGCGCCCGCCTCCGTGCGCACCGGCGCCGCCATCATCCGCCAGCATTGGCGCACCCTGCCGCTCGGCCCCGGCGTTTACCGGATGATCGGCCAGGACGGGGCCGTGCTGTATGTCGGCAAGGCCAAGAGCCTGAAGAAGCGGGTGGCGAGCTACACCCGCGCGGCCGGCCACACCAACCGCATCGCCCGGATGATCGCCGCCACCCATTCGATGATGTTCGTTTCGACCGCCACCGAAACGGAGGCGCTGCTGCTCGAGGCCAATTATATCAAGCAGATGCGGCCGCGCTTCAACGTGCTGATGCGGGACGATAAATCGTTTCCCTATATCCTCATCACGGGCGACCACCGGGCGCCGCAGCTCGTCAAACACCGCGGGGCCCGCAACCGGAAGGGCGATTATTTCGGCCCCTTCGCCAGCGTGTCGGCCGTCAACCGCACGCTGAATGCCCTGCAGCGCGCCTTCCTGCTGCGCTCCTGCACCGACAGCTATTTCGACAACCGCACCCGGCCCTGCCTCTTGTTCCAGATCAAGCGGTGTTCCGGCCCCTGCACCCATGAGGTCAGCGACGGGGATTACGGCGGCCTCGTGGGCGAAGCGCGCGGCTTTCTGTCGGGCCGCAGCGGGCTCGTGCGCAACCGTCTCGCCGAGGAGATGGTGGGGGCCGCCGAACTGCTCGAGTTCGAGCGTGCCGGACGGCTACGCGACCGCATCGCGGCCTTGTCGGCGATCGTCGGCACGCAGGGCATCAACCCGAAGTCGGTCGAGGAGGCGGACGTCTTCGCGGTCGGCCAGGAGGCCGGGCAGTTTTTCGTCGAGGTGTTCTTCTTTCGGACCGCGCAGAACTGGGGCAACCGCGCCTTCTTCCCCCGCGCCGACAAGACGTTTGGGCCGGCCGAGGTGCTGGACAGCTTTCTGGCGCAATTCTACCTCGACAAGCCGCCGCCACGCTTGATCCTGCTGAGCCACGACATCGAGGACCGGGAGGTGCTCGAAGCCGCCTTGAGCGAACGTGCCGGCCACCGGGTCGAGGTGTCGGTGCCGCAACGGGGCGAAAAGCGCGAGCTCGTCGACCACGCCGCCCGCAACGGCCGCGAGGCCCTGGCCCGCAAGCTCAGCGACACGGCCAGCCAGGAGAAACTGCTGCAGGCGCTGGCGGGCGCCTTCGCGATCCCGCGCCCGATCCGCCGGGTCGAGGTGTACGACAACTCCCACATCATGGGCACCAACGCGATCGGCGCCATGGTGGTGGCGGGGCCGACCGGCTTCATGAAGACCCAATACCGCACCTTCAACATCAAGGACGAAACGCTGACGCCGGGCGACGACTTCGGCATGATGCGCGAGATGCTGGGCCGCCGCTTCAGCCGGCTGATGAAGGACAGCCGCGCCAAGGCCGAGGCCGCGCCCGACGCGCCGCCCACTGAGCCCGACCCCGACGAAGCGCCATTGTGGCCCGACCTGATCCTGATCGACGGCGGCAAGGGGCAGCTCGAAGCGGTGCGAACGATCCTGCGCGAGCTCGGCGTGCCGGTGTTGTTCGGCTCCGACGGCGACCCCGAGGGGGTCGCGGTGGTGGGCATCGCCAAAGGGCCGGAGCGCAATGCCGGACGCGAAACCTTTTTCGCCGCCGGCCGCGACCCCTTCAAGCTCGCCGACCGCGACCCTGCGCTGTATTTCGTGCAGCGTCTGCGCGACGAAGCGCACCGCTTCGCCATCGGCACCCACCGGGCGCGGCGCAAGAAGGACATCACCCGCAGCCCGCTCGACGAGATCGGCGGCATCGGGCCGGCCCGCAAGCGGGCGCTGCTGCACGCCTTCGGCACCGCCAAGGCGATCGGCCGCGCCAGCCTCGACGACCTCGCCCGAGTGCCCGGCGTCAATGCTGCCACCGCCAAGCGCATCTATGAATATTTCCATGAAAAGGCGGGGTGAGCCCGCAATCCTGGGAAATGGCTCAGCGATCCCTTTGCCACTGATCGCGGCAATTCCTCATTCCGGGGCGGCAGAGCCGAACCCGGAACCGGGGCGCCTCAACCTCCGTCGCCCAGGCGCCCCGGTTCCGGCTCTGCGCTGGCGCTGCGGCCGGAATGAAGGGCGTCAGCCGCCGTGAAGCCATCCGCACGGGCCCCACCCCACCTCGGCGCTTGACGCCGCCCCGCCCGCCATGTTCCCTCACCCCATGGCTTCCTCCACCGTCCAGCGTTCCAATCCGGCCTGGAACCTGCCGAACATCCTGACCTACGGGCGGGTCCTGGCGGTGCCGGTCGTGGCCGGCTGCCTGATGGCGTCGAGCAGCTTTTCGGTGCGCTGGGTGGCGCTCGCCATCTTCATCCTGGCCGGCATTTCGGATTTCTTCGACGGCTACCTGGCGCGCGCCTGGCAGCAGCAATCCTCGCTCGGGCGCATGCTCGACCCGATCGCCGACAAGCTGCTGGTGGCGGCCTCGCTGCTGGTGCTGGTCAACGACCGCAGCATCACGGGCTGGTCGTTGTGGGCCGCCATCGTGATCCTGTGCCGCGAGATCCTGGTGTCGGGCCTGCGCGAGTTCCTGGCCGAGCTCAATGTGTCGGTGCCGGTCACCAAGGTGGCCAAATACAAGACGACCCTGCAGCTGGTGGCGGTCGGCTTCCTGATCGCCGGCCCGGCCGGCGAGGCCGTGTTGCCCGGCACACTGACTATCGGCCTGACGCTGCTCTGGGTGTCGGCGCTGCTGACCTTCTACACCGGCTGGGATTATCTTCGGGCCGGCATCAAGCACGTGGTGGAATGAGCATGCGGGCCCTGTATTTCGCCTGGGTGCGGGAGCGCGTCGGGCTGGCCGAGGAAGAGATCGCGCCACCGCCCGGCGTCGACACGGTCGGCGCCGTGATGGCCTGGCTGAGCGGTCGCGGCGACAATTACGCCGCGGCCTTCGCCCAGCCCGGCACGGTGCGGGCGGCGCTCGACCGGCGGCATGCCAAGCCGGACGTCGCTATCGCGGGGGCCCGCGAGATCGCCTTCTTCCCGCCGATGACGGGCGGCTGAGGGGTGCGGCGCATCCGTGTCGTGGGCGACGGTTTCGACCCGGCCGCCGAGGCTGAAGCCCTGCAGGCCGGCCGTGTCGACGTCGGCGCCACGGTGTCGTTCGTCGGCTATTGCCGGGGCGAAGCCGGCACCCTGGCGGCCCTCGAACTCGAACATTTCCCCGGCATGGCTGAAGCCGAGATGGAGCGCATCGCGATTGAAGCGGAACGGCGCTGGCCGCTCCTCGGCGTGGCGATCGTGCACCGGCATGGGCTGGTGCGGCCCGGAGAGCCGATCGTCGCGGTGGCAACGGCTTCGGCCCACCGGGCGGCGGCCTTTGCGGGCGCCGAATTCATCATGGATTTCTTGAAGACCGACGCGCCGTTCTGGAAGCGCGAACATCGGCGGGATCAGGTGGCCGACCCGACAAGCCCCGACGGCTGGGTGGCGGCCAAGCCGGGTGACGACGCCGCCCGGTCGCGTTGGCCCGAGGGGTGACCGCTCCGGTTCAGCGCTGCCGGACATCCAGCCGGGCGCGCCGCTCGGCCCCCGGCTGCGGCAGCGTTTCGGACGCCCAGGCGGTGGCGTAAAGGATCGCGAGGCCGCCGACAATCAGCAGCAGATCGAGGCCGAACGACGTGCCGATCAGGTCTTCGGCCACCTGCCCTACGGCTGCCAGCAGCGACAACAGCGCGAACACCGTCAAGCTGTTGCGACCCAGTCGGCAGAATGGCGCGTATGACCAGGTGCGACGCAGTCGCGCCGCCACGCCCAGGCCGAACAGCAGGTAGGCCAGGGCGATAAAATGCACCAGGCGGCCGAGGCCGAGCGTCGTCTTGTCGAGATCGGCCCAGTTGCGCGTCCAGTCGTACAAGCCGGGCAACAGCGAGAAGCCGTCCGTGACGCTGACCGCACCGGCCGCCACCACAAGGCCCGCCAGCGCCAGCGGCACCGGACGACTGCGCAGCCGCCCGTCTCGCAACAACAAGGCCGCCACGATGCCGACCGCCATCAATAATTGCCAGGCGAGCGGATTGAAGAACCAGCTGCCCTTCATGGGCCATGTAGGGATGTTGATGTCGAACACCCGCACGACCGCATAAAAGAGGGCCGACACGGCCAGCATGGGCCATGGCCCCGCCATGCGGACCATCACGAGTTGGACCACAAGGATGGCGATCAGCACGATGTAGAGCGGCAGGATGTTGAAATAGCCGAGCTGATGCCCGAGCGACGCGAGACCCAGCAAGGCTGCCGCGGGATCGTCGGTGAACAGCGCGCGGCCGTGCTGGTTCATCAGGGCATCGTCGCCCCCGAAGCTGGCCGCGGCGGCGAAGATCGCGATGGCGGCCACCGACAGGAACAGGTGGATGCCGTAGAGCTTGGCGACCCGCCATTGCAGGCTCTGCATCACCTGGCCGGCGCGCCCGTCCGAAAAGCGCCCCACATAGGCGAAGGCCAACGACAGCCCCGACAAGAACACAAAGGCCTCGGCCGAATCCGAGAAGCCGTAATTCTTCGGCGTCAACCGCTCGAAGGCGTTGCCGGGAATGTGGTTGATGAAGATGCAGCACAATACGACGCCGCGCCAGAAATCGACGTCGGTGCGGCGCCTCGCAGGCAGAGGCTGGGTCGACGCGTCGATGGCCGGCTTCGCCCCATGGGTTTTCAAGCGTCTACGCCTCGCAGGCTGTCGTTCATGAACAAACCTGTGCCCCAATCCCGCCTTATCATTTATAACGTCTCCAAGGTTGGAGCGGCACGGATCGGCAACGATCGGGCTTAAGAAGGACCCCTGGACCTGAACGATGGCTGAACTGGGACGCCGCCTTCTGATCGCGTCGAACATGCGACGCCATGCGGCGGCTTTGAGGGGGTGCCTCTTGGCCCTGGCGCTTTGTGCTGCCACGCCCGCCCTGGCCAGCACGCTTCAGTCCTTCCAATATCATTCGGCTGCCCTGAATCAGGACCAGACCGCGCAGATCTATGTTCCGTCCGGGACGCCGCCCAAGGGCGGCTGGCCGGTGCTCTATTTGCTGCATGGTCTCAACGGCGCGGCGACAGACTGGGATCGTCTTGGCAAGCTGCGTGCCACCGTGGACCGGATGGTCGCCGACGACGCCCTGAAGCCGCTGCTCATCGTCATGCCGGCCGGCGGCAATTCCTGGTACGTCGATTCGGCCGACGTGAAGGGGCCCGGCAATTACGCCACCGCGATCTCGCGCGACCTCGAGCAGGCGGTCGAACAGGCCTTTCCGGTCGGCAAGGACCGGGCGCATCGCGCCATCGCGGGCATCTCGATGGGTGGCTTCGGAGCGCTGCGGCTCGGCCTGTCGGACCCGGCGCGCTATAGCGCCGTCGCGGCCTTGTCGCCGGCGATCTGGCAGAATATCCCGACCGGGCTGGTGGAGAAATCGGCCGCCGAACTCGACGCCCTGCGGGCCGGCTACTTTCAACGCGCCGATAACAACACCGTGACGGCCGGCCCCGTGATGCCGCCGGACGGTGCCCACTTCGGCGGCGCCTTCGGAACGCCCTTCGATGCGCGCCGCTTCAACGCCTCGAATGTCTTCACCCTGCTCGAGCGGGCGGTGGAAACCAAGAAGAACCTGCCGAGCGTCTATCTGACGGTGGGGGACGACGACAGCCATCTGCTGTGGCGCGGCGCCATCGCGTTCTTCGAGACGATGCGGATGGACGGCCGCATGATCGACTTCCGGGTGACGGACGGCGATCACAACTGGGATTGCTGGAAAGCCTCGCTCGGTGACGCCCTGTTGTTCATCGATCGCAGCATGACGCAACCGCCGGCTTGATCGGCGCCTCTGCGAAGCGCCTGGGCCTTTCTGACCGCCACGCGTCGTTTCGACTGGTCCCGCGACCCCAAATCCATGCACAATGATCGGATGGCCGGGTAACGCGGCTGAACGATCCAGGGGGACGACGCATGGGGCATGTGGCACTCGTGACGGGCGGCACGCGCGGCATCGGCGCTGCCGTGGCCAAGGCCTTGCAGGCCGACGGCCATCAGGTGGCGGTGAGCTACGCCGGCAATGCGGAAGCGGCTGAACGGTTCAGCGCGGAAACCGGCCTCAAGGCCTATCGGTGGGATGTGGGCGACTTCGATGCCTGCGCGGCGGGCGTTGCCACGGTGGAGCGCGACCTCGGGCCGATCGACATCCTGGTCAACAATGCCGGCATCACCCGCGACGGCTTTTTTCACAAGATGACCCGGGACCAGTGGCGGGCGGTTCTCACCACCAACCTCGATTCACTATTCAACATGACCCGGCCGGTGATCGAGGGCATGCGGGCCCGCGGCTGGGGCCGGATCGTGGTGATCTCCTCGATCAACGGCCAGAAGGGCCAGATGGGCCAGGTGAACTATTCGGCCGCCAAGGCGGGCGACATCGGCTTCGTCAAGGCATTGGCCCAGGAAAGCGCCGGCAAGAACATCACCGTGAATGCGATCTGCCCTGGCTATGTGGGTACCGAGATGGTGCGGGCCATCGACCCGGACGTGCTGCAGCGCCGCATCCTGCCCCAGATCCCGGCCGGACGCCTGGGCGAGCCTGCGGAGATCGGTGAACTGGTGCGCTACCTCTGCTCGGATGCCGGCGCCTTCATGACGGGCGCCACGCTGAGCATCAACGGCGGGCAATATATGGTGTGAGGCCAAAGGCCGAGCTTGGGAAAGTGGAGGCTTCTGTTGCCAGGTGCCTCCGAACCCCGCCTAGAAGGTGCGACCCCCCTAGGACTTGATTCCCAGTACCATCACCGCATTACGCGGCGAGGGCCACCGGAGCATAGTTGTCATTGGCAACTATAGAGTCAGCCCGATAACGGTGGTACAATGCCGAGCAAAAGCCATCTCTTTACACCCGCGTCGATCCTGTTTCGGGCCCGCCGAAATGCTCAACAGGAGCACTTGGGTGGACCCGCCCGGTGCTGCCCCGGGGTCCGCAGAGTTTATTCCAGATGCCGTTTATCACCATAGGCGCCGAAGCGTCCTAACCAACATAGGTCCGATCGCGGCGGAGCACAAGAGTGGGCGGGGGAACGACCGCATCGACGCCGGGGATCGGGCCTATCTGGGCCAGCCTCTGTGCTTGCGAAGCGATGCCGCCGCGGTAACCCAGCAGGGCGCCGCGCTCCTGGGTTGCTTCGCTCCGCTCGCAATGACGAACGGGCGAGGCGGATCGCGGTCCTGCCAACAGCGCCCCAAGCGACCGACGCGAACCTACCGCGCTTCGGCGCCACAGCGGTTGCAACGCCGCGGCGGCGCCCAACATTGAGGTCTCCGCACCTGCACGCCCGGTTCCGCCTCATGCCCGACGCTCCTTCCGCCCATGCCTCCGGTCATCTCCGCATCGGCGGTGACCTTGACGTGCACCGCCTCGGCTTCGGGGCGATGCGGATTACCGGCCCGGGCATCTGGGGTGCCCCGGCCGACAAGGCGGCGGCGCTGGCAACGCTGCGGGCCGCGCGCGACTTCAACGTCACCCTGATCGACACGGCCGACAGCTACGGGCCCTTCGTCAGCGAGGACCTGATCGCCGAGGCCTTGTACCCCTATGAGGGCCAGGTGATCGCCACCAAGGGGGGCCTCACCCGCCATGGGCCCAACATCTGGAAGCCGGTCGGCCGCCCTGAATATCTGCGCCAATGCGTGCTGATGAGCCTGCGTCGCCTGAAGGTCGAGCGTATCGACCTGTGGCAGCTTCACCGTATCGACCCGGCCGTGCCGCGCGACGAGCAGTTCGGCGTCATGGCGGCGATGCAGAAGGAAGGCCTCATCCGTCACTTGGGGCTGAGCGAGGTCAAGGTGGAGGAGATCGAGGCCGCGTCGAAGCATTTCACCGTCGCGACGGTCCAGAACGAATACAACCTGATCACCCGCAAGAGCGAGGCGGTGCTCGACCATTGCGCCCGGCAGAACATCGGGTTCATCCCGTGGTATCCCTTGGCGGCCGGCAATCTGGCGAAGCCGGGCTCGAGCCTGTCGACGATCGCCGGCAGGCTCGGCGCGACGCCGTCCCAGGTCGCCCTCGCCTGGGTGTTGAAGCGCGCCCCCGTGATGCTGCCGATCCCCGGCACTTCGAAGCCCGACCATCTGGCTGAGAACGTCGCGGCCGCGGCACTCACATTGTTGGACGCCGATTTCGCCGCGCTCGACGAACAGGCCCGCGCCGCGGCCGGCCCCGCTTGAGCGCGACGCCCTCGCCGCTGCGGCGGCTCGCGATCCTGTTGCGCCTCGCGGGGCGCGATTTGCGCGGCGGCCTGCGGGGCTACGGCATCTTCCTCGCCTGCATCGCGCTCGGTGTCGCGGCCATCGCCGGTGTGGGATCGGTGGCGGGTGGCCTGAAGGCCGGCCTCGCCCGCGAAGGCGCCACCATCCTGGGCGGCGACGCCGCTTTTGCGGTGATGAATGTTCCGCTGGCGCCAGGGCCCGCCGCTGCCCTGGCGGCCCTGGGGCGCACATCCACGGTCGCGACCCTTCGGGCGATGGCCCGGGCCGGCGACGGGGCCCCGGGCCTTGTGGATCTGAAGGCCGTCGATGCCGCCTATCCCTTGCTGGGCGCGGTTGCGCTCGACCCGCCCTCGAGCCTGGGCGATGCGCTGGCGCTCAAGGATGGCCGCTACGGCCTCGTGGCGGACGCCGAACTGCCGGCCCGGATCGGCGCGACGCTCGGCGATCTGGTGACGATCGGCACCGCGACCTTCCAGTTGCGCGCCTTGCTGCGGCGCGAGCCGGACCGTCTCGCCGGCGGCATCGCGCTCGGGCCGCGGGTGATCGTGTCGGACGCGGCCCTGAACACGACCGGCCTGCTGCAACCCGGCTCCTTGGCGCGCTGGAGCACCCGCGTGGTGCTACCCGGCCAGAACGGCCAGCCGGCCTCGGACGCGGCACTCGATCGCGTCGTGCAGGACGCCAAGGCGCGTTTCCCCGAGGCTGGCTGGGATATCCGCACCCGCAAGGCCGTATCACCGGAATTCGACCGCAACCTTGAGCGCTTCACCCAATTCCTGACCCTGGTGGGTTTGACGGCGCTGATCGTCGGCGGCGTCGGGGTCGCCAATGCGGTGCAGGCCACGGTGGAGCGCAAGCGCGCCAGCCTCGCGGTGTTGAAGGCGCTCGGCGCCACGGGTGGCACCGTTTTCGCGGTCAGCCTGCTGGCCGTGCTGGCGGTGGCGCTTCTCGGGGTCGCGATCGGGCTCGGCATCGGGGCCGCGATGCCGTTCGGGGTGGTGGCGGCCTTTGGCGCCCTGATTCCCTTTCCGCTCGTCGCCACACTGGTGCCCTCTGCGCTCGGGCTCGGGGCGCTCTACGGTGTGCTGACCGCCCTGGCGTTCTCGCTCGGCGCGCTGGGCCGCGCCCACGATATCCCGGTCTCGGCCTTGTTCCGCGACACGGTCGAGCCGGGTCAGTACCGGCTGCGCCTCCGCTACCGCGTCGCCGTGGCGGCGGCGCTGCTGGCGCTGGTGGGCGTCACGGTCGGCTTCGCGGCGGATCACCGCCTGGCCCTGCTCTACGTCGGCGCCACCCTGGCGGCCTTCGCGCTCCTGCGCGGCGTGGCTTTCGCCCTGACCCGGCTGGCCCGCGCGGCCCCGCATGCCGGCTGGCTGCCGCTGCGCCTCGCGGTGGCGAACCTGCACCGGCCCGGCGCGCTGACGCCGGCCGTGGTGTTGTCGCTCGGCCTCGGGCTGACGCTATTGGTTACCCTGGCGTTGATCGACACCAACATCCGCGACCAGCTCTCCCACACCGACCCGGCCAAGACGCCGAGCTTCTTCTTCATCGACATCCCCAGCGCACAACAACCCGCCTTCGACAGCTTCCTGCGGACCGAGGCACCCGATGCCGTTATCCAGGAAGTGCCGATGATGCGCGGCCGCATCACCGCGCTGAACGGGGTGCCGGTCGAAAAGGTGAAGGCGACCGGCGATGCCGCCTGGGTGCTGGAAGGCGACCGTGGCATCACCTTTCAGGACGCCCCCCCTGACGGCTCGACCGTCGTGGCCGGCCAATGGTGGCCGCGCGATTATGCCGGGCCGCCGCTCGTGTCCTTCGACCGCAAGCTCGCCGACGGGCTCGGACTGCATCTCGGCGACAGCGTTTCGGTCAACGTGCTGGGCCGCGTCGTGACGGCCCGCATCGCCAACCTGCGCTCCGTCGATTGGGAAAGCTTCGGCATCAATTTCGTGATGGTGTTCTCCTCGAACACGTTCCGGGGCGCGCCCCACATGGTGCTGGCCACGGCGGGCTTCCCGCATGGCTCCGACCCGACCCGGGAGTTGGCGTTGTTGAAGGCGGTGGCCACCGCCTTTCCGACCGTCACGGCTGTGCGGGTCAAGGATGCGCTCGATGCGGTGAGCGCGCTGGTGGGCCGCCTGGCCCTGGCGATCCGCGGTGCTTCCAGCATCGCCATCGCGGCCTCGGTGCTGGTGCTGGCCGGCGCCGTGGCGGCCGGGCGACGCACGCGCGTCTACGAGGCGGTGGTGCTGAAGGTGCTGGGCGCAACGCGTGGCCGGCTGCTCGCCACCTATCTGATCGAATACGGGCTGCTCGGGGCCGCCACGGCCTTGTTCGGCGTCGCGGCCGGCACGGGGGCGGCCTGGTTCATCGTCGGCCGCGTCATGCACATGGAGTTCCGCTTCGCCTGGGGCGCCGCCTTCGGGGCGGCGTCGCTGGCGCTGCTGGTCACGGTGGCGCTGGGCCTCGCCGGCACGTGGCGCATCCTCGGCCAGAAGCCGGCCGCCACCCTGCGGGCGCGGTGACGGCCGTCAGGCCCAGGCGGTGAGCTTGTAGTCGAGCGCGTACCGGTCGGGCACCTCGGCGATAGCCGCCATGCCGCCCAGCACGGAATCGCTGTGAACGATCAGCTGGGTCGGGATCGACTCGGCCAATCGGCCCACCGGCGCCTTCGCCTCGAAGGCGGCGCGGAACGCCAAGGGATCGAGCAGGTCGACGACGCGGGGCAGGATACCGCCCGCCAGGGTCACGCCGCCCGTCGCCTTGAAGGTGACGGCCATGTCGCCTGCGAAGCGGCCGATCAGCCGCCAATACAGTGCCACGGTGCCGGCCGCCACCGAGGCCCGATCGGCCAGGGCGGCGTTGGTGATCTCGGCCGCGGTCATGTCCTGCGGAGCCTTGCCATCCGATACGAGGCGGGCCCGGTGCAGCCGTTCGAGACCGGCGCCCGACAGCACGCTCTCGGTGGTGATGCGGCCATGCGCCCGCTCGAGGTGTGGCCACAGCCGGACCTCGTCATCCGCCTCGGGCGCGAAGCCGATGTGGCAGGCTTCGCTGGCGAGCGGCACGAGCCGGCCGCCGGCCTCGATCAGGCCGCCGATGCCGAGACCCGTGCCGGGCCCCAGGATCACCCGCACGCCCCCGACGGAGCCCACCGGCGAGCCGATCGGATGCAGCCATTCGGGACGCAGCGCCGGCAGCGACAGCGCCTGCGCCTCGAAATCATTCAGCAGCAAACCCGCCGCGAGGCCGAGATCGCGGGCGATCTGCGGCCCATCCATGATCCAGGGCGCGTTGGTGAGCTTCAGCACCCGCCCATCCTCGACCGGCCCTGCCCCGCAGGCGATCACCGAGCGCGGCCGGAAGCTGTCGGACGTAACCGATCTGATGGCTGGCGCGAGCCCGGCGAAATCGGCCGTCTTGAGCGATCCCAGCGACAACAGCGGCCCGCCGGGGATCGCCTGGCCGGCGATCCGGCAATTCGTGCCGCCCACGTCGCATACAACCACCGGATAGGGAAACACCACCGCACTCCTGTTCAGCCTGGGGCACCACTCTGGCGAGCCGCCGACCGCGGTGTCAATCGACGGCCTTCTCCCCTTCTTGTCGTGGGATTATATCCCACGCCTTAAGCCCGCCGTATTGCGACCTCCAGGATCGAGGCTCGAAGCGGAGGTTCGGCATGATCGTCACCCACACCCGTGCAACGCGGTTCGTCCTGACATTTGCGCACCAACTCGGCTTGTCGGTGCTCGGCACCGTCGTGGCCACGGCACTGGTGAGCGGGCTCGCGCCGGAGCGGCCGCCGGTGCCGAGGAGCGATCCCGCATCGATCAGCAGCCTGCCGATCCTGACCAGTGGCGGCAAATATGCCTCGCGCGCACTCGCGGGTGACGAGCCGCAACCGTTCGTGCAATTGACCAGCCTGCCGATCCTGTTGCCGTTGTTCACGGCCGCGGCGGTGCCGCCGCTGACAACCGAAGCGCCGGCGGCGGCGGCCCAGGCGGCAGACACGGCCATGGCTTTCATTGCAACAACCGACCAGGCCGGACGGCCAGTCCACGGCACCATGGTCAAGCGAGAAGCCCGCCACCTCGCCCAGACGTCCGGCATCGCGTCGCGGTCGCAAGACCGCCAGGCCGGCACCATCGTGATGGCGGCCCTGCCACATCTCGAAGCGGATGGTGCCGGAGCGCCCTCGCTGCTGGCGCGCTCCCAGACGGCGTATCGCGATGTGGCGCTTTGGCGCGATGCGCTGCTCGACCACCTGCTGCCCTGATCGGACGGGCGCAGCCTGCGGCGCTGTTCCAGAACAGCACGCGCTCCAAGGAGGACGTTAAGGCCTCGTCAGCCATCTCGGCCTAGCGTCCGGCGTATCCCAGCCCCGGAGACCGCTCCTTGCGACCACGCTTCCGCTTCGTCGATGCCGCCATGCCGCCGGAAGGCGACGCGCAGTTCTGGCGCGATGCCGATGCCTCGACGCGCCTCAACTCCCGGTTCAAGGCCAACCTGTTCCTGCGCGAGTTGTGCCACAGCAGGGCCTGGGACGGCATGGCCCCGACGCCGGAGAACCAGCCGATCTGCGCCGCACGCGAGCGTGCGCTGCTGGAAGCCGCCCTGGCGCGCGGCTACGGGCTGTTCGGGCCCGACCTCGACCGACAGGCCGTGGCGCCCATCTCCCACACGGGCTGAACCCGCTCAGAATTCGATGTGCCGCCGCCGCATGCCGGCCTCGAACACGACCCGGCAGGACTGGGTCAATTGGGGCCGCACGGTCTTCATGCAGGCCAGCAAGGCGTCTTCGTCGGGATAGGCCGCGCTGCAGAACATCACGGCATCGTTCTGGCAGGCGTTCCGCTCTTCTTCGGTGATCTGGTATTTGCTGCCCGTCAGCGCGTAACGGTTAGGCTGTGCCAGAACCGCCGAGGTCGACAGCAGCAATCCCAGGACGACCCACAGCCCGTTCTTCATCGCTCAACCATCCCGTTCAGATGATCTTAAGGATCAAGCCTCGGTTTTTGCAATTCCGTCAGTCGGCTGGCCGGCAGAAAGCTGCCGCGGTGGTAAATCCGCCGCACACCTGTCCGGCCGCGCCGAGGGTTGCTGGCCTGGAGCGGCCTTAGAGCCGGGACAAGCGGACGGGCGCCGAGCCCCCCATGCCGATCGCGCGGGCCGAGGCATGCGACAGGTCGATCACCTTGCCGCTGCCGAACGGCCCGCGGTCGTTGATCCGCACCACCACGGAGCGCCCGTTCGCCTCGTTGGTCACCAGCACCCGGCACCCCAGGGGCAGCGACCGGTGGGCCGCCGTCAAGGTTTCGGTGTTGAAGCGTTCGCCACTGGCTGTCTTGTGCCCCTGGAAGCCGGGGCCATACCACGAGGCCAGGCCCGCAAGCGCGCCGCCATGGCTTCGAGCGGCGTGATGGTGGCCGATGCCTCGAGGGTGACCATGATGGCTCGCGTGCCGATGGCGGTGATGGTCGGTGCCCCTGGCCAAGGCAGGCCCCTGAGCAACGAATACAAATCCAATGGAAAGCAGTCCAGCAACGATCTTCAATTTCACTACGCTGTATTCCCGTCCTGTTTCGAACGGTCGGCGAATTCATCTTCTTTTGTGTTCACAATGTGATGAACAGCCCGCAGTTAACGTCTTGTACATAACCTGTGGACAAGTTTTTTACTTACTAACCCAATACTGGCTAAGAATTCGCCTACACAGCGGAAGTGATCGCCGGCTCGGTTTTACTTGTTTGTTGCGCAAATGCCACTCCGCTGCTCAATCATCGAGATCGACGCGAAACGCCGCTCGACGACGTCGATGCGACTGGACAAGCCCCATAGCCTATGGGCGACCCGACCTCGACCTGAGTCGCGCCCGACCCGAGTTGACGACGGCGATGCGCGATGCTTAAGGCTGCGGCTTCTATGATGCCTGAGGAGGCGCAGATGAAATGGTGGCTTCCTGCCGTGACGGCAGGGCTGCTCCTGGCCGGATGTCAGTCCGACGACGATTCTTTCTACAACGCCCCGAAGGCGCTGGATAAGATGTCGCCCGAGGAGCTTTGCAGCTTCTACGGCAAGTACGTCAGCAACCCGGACCTGTCGGCCCACAACAAGGCCGTGGCGCTCAGCCAGATGAAGGCCAAGGGCTGCACGGTGAAGTGAGGCTGGGTTCGCCCGTCGCCCTCAGGCGGCGTGCGACGCCTGCCCGGCCTGCATCAGGATGGCATGCAGCGCATCGGCGCCCCGGGTCATCCGCAAGCGCGCCGCTGTCTTCGGATCGCGCAGGAACCGGGCCACGCGGGCCAAGGCCTTCAGGTGATCCGCCCCGGCGATCTCCGAAGCGATCAGCAGAAACACGAGGTCGACCGGCTCGCCGTCCATGGCCTCGAACTCGATCGGCTTTTCCAGCCTGGCGAACACGCCGAAGATGCGCTCGCACCGGCTGAGCTTGCCATGCGGGATCGCCACGCCGTTGCCCACGCCGGTGGAGCCGAGGCGCTCGCGCTGCAGCACGGCATCGAAGATTTCCCGCCCGGCAAGGCCCGACACGACACCGGCGCGCTCGCTCATCTCCTGCAGCAGCGCCTTCTTGCCCGTCACCCGCAACGACGGCAGCACGGCTTCGGGCACGATGAGGTCGATCAAGATCATGTCAGGATGCCGGCCGAGGCCGCGGAACCGGCGGCGCCCCTCGGGGAGCTGGCGGCGGCCCTCGGGACGCCACGCGTGCCCGGCGGCACAGCCCCGCATGGCGACAAAGCATCCCGACCAACCCGCACGTTCAGCTCCCCACCCGCGACCATCGACGCCCCCGAGGCAAGACGCATGCCGAAACAACCGAGGATGCCGTTCGAACGCCGTCGCTCGACGGTCGCCCGACGGGGCGACCGCCCTGTGAACGACCTTGTGTTCGGCTCCTCGTCAAAGTCCGTCACCGCCTATGAGGCGAGGTCGAAGGGATCGATCCAGCCGATATGCCCATCGCTGCGCCGGTAAACGACGTTGACGTGGTCGGTGGTGGAATGAAGGAACACCAGCACCGGCGCGCCCGACATGTCGAGCTCCGCCACCGCGGCCGCCACAGAAAGGCCGCGCAGCGGCTTCTTGGTCTCGGCGACGATCAACGGGCTGTAGTCCTCGGTGGCCGGCTCGTCGCCGGGCTGCTCGATGGTGCGGTCGGGCATCAGCGGGAGCGGATCGGCCGCGGCCGCGACAGGGTGCCGGTCCCGCAGCCGGCTCTTGTAGCGTCGCAAACGCCGCTCGAGCTTGTCGGCCGCCTGGTCGAAGCAGGGATAAGGGTCCTGGGCGCGTCCATCGACCTGCAGGGTCATGCCCGAGGGCAGGTGCAGCGTCACATCCGAGCGGTAGCCGGAGCCTTCCGTCTCGATGGTGACGTGACCCGTGACCGGGCCGTCGAAGTAACGGCCGACCGCCGCGCCGATGCGCGTGCGGGCGTGATCCTGAAGCGCCTCGCCGATGGACAGGTTCTTGCCTGAAACCCGCAACGTCATGCCGTGCTCCCTGATCGCGTCATTGGGGCGAGACCGTTAGGAGCGCCTCGCCATGAAGTCAACGCGCGAGGGCGGCTTCCAGCCCAACGGTCGCGGCGCCCTTCTCGCGGCGCCGTTCGACCGAAGAGGGGATGCGCAGGCTTTCGCGATATTTCGCTACCGTGCGCCGGGCGATATCGATATTGGCCTGGCGCAGCCGCACCACGATGGCGTCATCCGACAGGATGCCGCCCGGGCTTTCGCCGTCGATCATCTGCTTGATGCGGAAGCGCACCGCCTCCGCCGAATGGGCGTCGGCGCCGTGCGAGGCCGGGATCGAGGCCGTGAAGAAGTATTTCAGCTCGAATAAGCCACGCGGCGTGCTCATATATTTGTTCGACGTCACCCGCGACACGGTCGATTCGTGCATGCCGATCACATCGGCGACGCTGCGCAGGTTGAGGGGCCTGAGGTATTGCACCCCGCGGGCAAAGAACGCGTCCTGCTGGCGGATGATCTCGCTCGACACCTTCAAAATGGTGCGGGCCCGCTGTTCGAGGCTCTTGGTCAGCCAGTTGGCGGTCTGCAGGCAATTGCTGACGAAGCTGCGGTCGGTGTCGGTCGTGGCCCCCTTGGTGACCCGGGCATAATAACGCTGATTGACCAGGATACGCGGCAGCACGTCGGTGTTGAGCTCGACGTGCCAGGACCCGTCGGGCGCAGCCGAAACATAAACGTCCGGGATCGCGGTCTGGGGCGGCGCGCCCCCGAAGGCGCGCCCGGGCTTAGGATCGAGCGCGCGGATCTCGGCCAGCATGTCGCGCAGATCGTCGTCGTCGACGCCGCAAAGCTTCCGCAGGGCCGCGAAATCGCGCCGTCCGAGCAGCGGCAGATGCTGCAGCAGGACCTGCATGGCCGGGTCGAGGCGGTCGCGGTCGCGCAATTGCAAGGCCAGGCATTCGGCAAGGTCACGCGCCGCGATGCCGGTCGGATCGAAGGTCTGCACGACCGCGAGGATGCCCGCCACCCGCGCCACCGGGGCGCCGAGGCGCTCGGCGACGGCCTCTACCTCATCCCGCAGGTAGCCACCCTCGTCGATGGCATCGATCAGCGCGTGGCCGATGAGGCGATCGACCGGGTCGGCCGTCGCGAGCGCCAGCTGATCGGCGAGGTGGTCGGCGAGGGTCGGGGCGCTGGCCAGATAATGGTCCGGGCCGTTCGGGTCCTCGCCGGTCGCCCCCCCTGCCCCGCCGCCGCTCCAGCTGGTCATCGACAGGCCATGGCCGTCGGGCGTCTCACCCCCGGTGCCGCCGCCACGGTCGCCGTCGAAACTGTTCGACAATTCGGTGCCGAGATGAGCCTCGAGGTCGCGCTGATCGGTCGCGAATTCGCTGGTGGTCCAGTCGCGCTCGTCAGTGCCTGCCGGCACAGCGTCGGCCGGCAGCGCGGGCTCGGCTCGTTCCTCGACGCGCTCGAGGATTGGATTGCGCTCGAGCTCTTCTTCGATGAAGGAGGCAAGCTCCACGTTCGAGAGCTGCAAAAGCTTGATGGCTTGGAGAAGCTGCGGCGTCATCACCAGGGTCTGGCCCTGCCGCATCACCAATTTGGCCGATAACGCCATTCACCCTACCCGGCACGCGGAACGCTCGGGGCGGCGCACCGCGCCAAACCCGCATGGACGGCAGACCGCCTGTCACTCCGTATAGCATGGTTCTTGCTAGGCCGAAGCTGCGCGACGCCCCGCTTGGTTAAGACGGCTTGGTTTTACATGCGGAAATCCTCGCCGAGGTAGAACCGCCGCACATCCGGATGCACCACGATCTCCTCGGCCGTGCCTTCGGTCAGCACGTGGCCGGAATGGATGATATAGGCCCGGTCGATCAGGCCGAGCGTTTCGCGGACATTGTGATCGGTGATCAGCACCCCGATGCCGCGGCCCTTCAGATGACGCACCAGATCCTGGATGTCGCCGACCGCGATCGGATCGATGCCCGCGAAGGGCTCGTCGAGCAGCATGAAGGAGGGGTGGCCGGCAAGCGCGCGGGCGATCTCGCAGCGACGGCGCTCGCCGCCCGACAGCGCGATCGAAGGCGTCTTGCGCAGCTTGGTGATGTTGAACTCCTCGAGCAGCTCGTCGAGTTCGGCCTCGCGCTTCTTCTTGTCGGGCTCGGTGATCTCCAGCACGGCGCGGATGTTGTCCTCGACGTTGAGGCCGCGGAAGATCGAGGCTTCCTGCGGCAGGTAGCCGATGCCGAGCCGGGCGCGGCGGTACATCGGCAGCGCCGTCACGTCGTGGCCGTCGAGTTCGATACGCCCCTTGTCGGGCTTCACCAGCCCGGTGATCATGTAGAACACCGTGGTCTTGCCGGCCCCGTTCGGACCCAGTAGGCCGACCGCTTCGCCACGGCGCACGAAGATGCTGACGTCCTGCACCACGCGGCGAGCCTTATAGGCCTTGCCGAGGTTGTGGACGCCGAGCACCCCTTCCTGGTTGGGCACGCCATCGGGCGGCAGCGCGGCGCCGTCCTCGGCCACTGGCATGACAGGATCCAGGCGTGGCGCGGCCACGTCCTTGCCGGAGCGATCCCAGATCCGTTTCAACGACACCATGCGGCTCCTTACGCCGACGCACCGACGAGGGGAAGCCGGCGCGTTCCGCTCGGGGCGCAGGCGAGCTGCGGAAACCCGTGCCGCCTCATGGCTGGGCCGGCGCGGCCTTCTTCCTGGAAGCTGGCGCCGCGGGTTTCTTGCCGGCCGCAGGGGCGGCGGCCGGCGCGCCTGGCGCCCCAGGCTCCGGCGACCCCGGGGTGAAGACGCTGCTGACGCGACCGTTGGTCTTGCCCGAGAAGACCTGGGCCTGGCCGGAGGTGAGGTCGTAGACCAGCCGGTCGCCCCGCGTGACGTTGGGCCCCTGGCTCAACGTCACGTTGCCGATCAGGGTCACCTTGTTGTCGTCGCGGTCGTAGCTGCCGCTGTCGCCGGTGCCGATCTGGTCCTTCGACACCAGCGTCACCGGCCCCTTGGCGTCCATGTGGCGAACCGAACTGTTGGCGCCCGGCGCATCGGGCGCGCCGCCGGCCGCAGGCGGCGGGGCGGCTGCGCCGGCGGGCTGCGGCCCGGCCTTCGGATCGGTCTTGGTCAGGAAGATGACGAGCTGCGACGCCTTCAGGGTGGAGTCGCCCTGCACCGCCACCACGTCGCCCGTGTAGACGAGCTTCTGGTCCTTATCGAAATAATCGAGCTTGCCGGCATTGATGTTGATGGGCTCGTGCGAGCCGGCGCCCGGCAGCATCGCCATCGGCGACTTGGCACCCTGGGCGGAGGCGGCCGTGCCGGCCCCGAACAGGCCAAGGCTGACGATTGAAGCCCACATCGGGCCCCGCATGGCGGCTGCAATCACTGAACCGTTTCCTTCATGGCCGGCGCTCCGGCCGCTGCCGCCGTCTGCGAGGGCGGCTGCATCACGGAATGCACGTGGCCCACGAAGGTGATCTGCTTGCCGTTGTCCACCATCGTCATCGCATCGGCGCTGACGGAGCCAGACGACATCAACACGGTGACGGGCTCGGGCGTCGACACATCGCCGCCCTTGAACTGCACATGGGCGCGGCTCATGCGCACATCATAGCCCGAGGCGCCCGACAGGTGGATGTTGCCTTCGAGGTCCATCAGGTCCTTCGAGGCATCGTAGAGCCCCTTCTCGGCCACGATATGGGCCACCGTCTTGTCCGGCATGGTGACGTGGGCGTCGAGCTGGTTCAGCTCCAGCACGTTGGGCTTGCGAAGGTCCTGTACGGCCGTCACGGCCGTGAAGTCATAAGGCCGCCCATCGGTGCGGAAGCCGGACATCTTGGGCTTCTGCATGGTGACGCGCGACCCGTTGAGCCCGGCGCCGCTGACCGACATGTTGTCGGGCAGCACCAAACGGAACGGGTCGAAGAACACATAGCCCACGATGCCGAGGCTGAGGGCCAGGACGCCCAGCACGATGCCGTGCCGCATCCACTTGACGCGGCGTGTATGACGGTTGGCGAGCGTAAAGGCACGGCCGCTGTCGCGGCCCGATACCGCAGTCAGCCGCCCTGTCGGGCCGGGATCCAGGGCGGTGTCGGTCATGCGGGACAGGCGGGGATCGGGGTTCGAGATCGTGCGCCGCTCCTATGCGGGCCGCATGGCCAAGTTGTGACCGGCAGGATGTCACTCGTGCGAGAAGATGTCGACCGCGGGCCAGCCCAGAAGGTCGAGCCGGCAGCGGGTCGGCAGGAAGTCGTAGCAGGATTGCGCCAGCGCGGCCCGCCCTTCGCGTTCCAGCACCACGTCGAGCTTGGCCTTCAAGGCATGCAGATGCAGGACGTCGGAGGCCGCATAGGTGGTCTGGGCGTCGCTGAGGGTCGTGGCGCCCCAGTCGGAAGATTGCTGCTGCTTTGAGATGTCGACGCCGAGAAGCTCGCGGCAAAGCTCCTTCAGGCCGTGCCGGTCCGTATAGGTGCGCACCAGCTTCGAGGCGATCTTGGTGCAGTACAGGTTCTCGGTCATCACCCCGAAGGCATGAAACATCACCGCCACATCGAAGCGGGCGAAGTGGAACAGCTTCTTCACCGACCGGTCGGCCAGCAGGCGCTCGAGGTTCGGCGCGCGCGTCTGGCCGAGCGCCACCTGAACAAGGTCGGCAGAGCCGTCGCCGCCGGACAACTGCACCACGCACAAACGATCGCGGTGCGGGTTCAGCCCCATGGTTTCCGTGTCGATGGCGACGCTGTCGCCATAGTGGCGATCCGCCGGCAGGTCGCCGGCATGAACCCGGATCGTCATGGTGTTGTCCCGTTCTCGAAGGCGTCGCATCGGCTCGCGGCAGCTAAACCATGGGTGGCGCGGCGTGGCAAACCCGGGCGGCCGCCTTCAGCCGGCCCGACGCGCCAGCACGGCCCGCTCGTGGCCGCCGAGGTCTCGCCGGCTGTCGTGTTCGACGAGGCCGGCCTGGCGCATGAGATCCGCGACCGCCGCCGCCTGCCCGGCCCCCACCTCCAGCACCGCGATGCCGCCCGGCGCCAGCAGCCGCGGCAGGTCGGCTGCGATCAGCCGGTAGCACGCAAGGCCGTCGGGACCTCCGTCGAGTGCCAGCGCGGGATCATGGTCGCGCACCTCGGTGGCGAGAGTCGGGATCACAGCGGTTTCGATATAGGGCGGGTTCGAGGCCACGAGGTCGAAGCCGCCCTCCGGCAGGGCCGCGCCCCAAGAGCCCTGCAGCACCAGGGCGCGATCGTCGAGGCCAAGCCCTGCAAGGTTGTGGCGGGCCACCCCGCAGGCCGAGCGCGAGCGGTCGACCCCCCAGCCGCGAGCCTGCCGGCATTCGCTCAACAGCGCCGCCAGGATGGCGCCCGAGCCGGTGCCGAGATCGCAGATGCGAAGCGGCGCGGTGCGGCGTGGCCCGAGTGCCCGGAGCGCTGCCTCGACGATCGTTTCCGTGTCGGGGCGCGGATCGAGCACGTCGGGGGTGACCGCAAGGTCGAGCCCCCAGAACTCGCGCCTACCGATGATGCGGAACACCGGTTCGCCGGCGAGACGACGCGCCACCCACGCTTCGAGCGTGGCCGTCGCCGCAGGGTCGAGCGGCGTCTCGGCCATCAGGGCGGCGGCGCCGAGCCCCGTCGCATCTTCGATGAAGATGCGGGCATCGAGCGCCGCATCAGGCACGCCGGCAGCTTCGAGCGCCTGCGCGACCCGGCGCCGCGCCTCGCTGAGCCTGAGGCCCGCCGGCAAGGCGAAGGCGCGCGTCGCGGTTGTCATCGGGTCACGCCGGCCCGACCTTCATGGGCGCTTTACCCAGCGGCACGTTCCAGCACGCGGCGCAGGCGGGCCGCAAAGGCCATCGGGTCCTTCGGGGCCTCGCCATCGACGATGCGGGCCTCGTCGAGCAGCAGCCAGGTCGAATCCTCGACCACCGCCTTGTCGGCGTCCCGGCCGAATGTCGCGGCCAGCGCGGTGACGAGCGGGTGGCCGGGGTTCACCTCGAGCACCGGCTTCGACAGTTCCTCGACGCGACCGTGCTGGCTGAGGATGCGCTCGAGCCGCCGGTCGGGACCGTTCTCGGGCGCCACGAGGCAGGCGGGGCTTTCGGACAGCCGATCGGACGCACGCACATCCTCGACGGCCTCGGCCAGGGTCTGCTTCATGAAGGCCAGCAGCGTCGCGACCGTCGGGCTGACGTCCTCAGTCTTCGGGGCGTCCTGACCCTGGGCGAGCGGCACCAGCTTGATGTCGGCGGCGCCCTGGGTCACGGATTTGAACGGCTTGCCGTCGAACCCGACCGCAGTGCCGACCCAGAAGGCATCGACGGGGTCGGGCAGCAACAGCACTTCGATGCCGCGCGCCCGAAACCCTTCGAGCTGCGGGCTTTGGGCCAGGCGCTTCGCGTCGTCGCCGAGAATGTAATAGATCGCGGTCTGGTTCGGTCGCAGGTCCGCCACATAGCCGGCCAGCGTGCGGGTCCCGTCCGGATGGGTCGAGGATGCGAAGCGCGCCAGCTTGTAGAGCGCATCACGGCGCTCGTAATCCTCGTAGAGCCCTTCCTTGATGACGGCCCCGAACGTGTCCCAGATCTTGCCGAAGGCATCCGGGTCGGTGTCGGCCAGCTTGGTCAGCTCGCTCATCACCCGGGTCGTGACGCCCTTCTTGATGGCCGCGAAGACGGGGCTCTGCTGCACGATCTCGCGCGACACATTCAGCGGCAGGTCGGCGGTGTCGACCACGAGCCGCACGAAGCGCAGCCACCCCGGCAGCAGATCGGCGTCGGCGGTGATGAGCACGCGCCGCACGTAGAGTTTCGCACGCCCCTTGCGGGCCGGATCGAACAGGTCGAAGGGCCGCGAGCCCGGCACGAAGGCAAGCGCGTTATATTCGTAGCGGCCCTCGGCGCGCCAATGCACCGTCAGAGCCGGCTCGTCGAACTGGCCCGCCAGCGTGCGGTAGAACTCGGTATATTGCTCGGGCGTCACGTCGGTCTTCGACTTGGCCCAGAGCGCCGCCCCGTCGGTGAGCGACTTCCCCTCCCCGTCCGGCTTGTCCAGGAAGCTGATCGGCACCGCGACGGCGCCCGAATGCTCCTTGACGACCGCTTCCGCCCGATAGGCGTCGAGGAACTCGGTGGCGTCGTCCTTCATGTGTAGGGTGACGCGGGTGCCACGCGCCGGTGCGACGGCGAGGTCGAGCGGCTCGATGACGTAGGAGCCCTTGCCGTCCGAGGTCCAGCGCCAAGCCTGGTCGGCGCCAGCGCGGCGCGTTTCCACCACCACCTGGTCGGCCACCATGAAGGCCGAATAAAAGCCGATGCCAAACTGGCCGATGAGGTTCGAGGCCTCGGCCTTCTTGTCCTCGTCGGCGTTGAGCCGATCCAGAAAGGCCTTGGTGCCGGAACTCGCGATGGTGCCGAGCGCGCTGACGAGATCGGCCTCGTCCATGCCGATGCCGTTATCGGCGATCGTCAGGGTGCCGCGCTCCTTGTCAAGCGACACCGCGATGCCGAAGGGGGCGCCGTCCGCCACCAGATCCGGATGGGCGATCGCCTCGTAACGCAGCTTTTCGCAGGCGTCGGCGGCGTTCGAGATCAGTTCGCGAATGAAGATGTCACGCTCGGAATAGATGGAATGGACCATCAGATCCAGCAGCCGGGCGACATCCGCCTGGAACGCATGGGTGGCGGGCTTTTCGCCGGTTGCGGCTTGGGCCTCGTCGGTCATCGGCACAGGGTCACCTCGAAATCGCCGGTTGCAACAATCGGGGCTCATATCGCGGTGTGGCGCACCGGTTGCAAGAGGCAGAGGCGACGCTTGAACGGCCCGGCGCGAAGCGCGACATTGCACGCAGGGCAAGGCAAGGTGAGGCATGGCTGAAAACGGATCGGATCGGAACGGCGGCGCGGAGGGCGAGGGGCGGCCCGCAGCCGTGCACCCGTTCCCGCCCTCGAAGACGCCGCGCAACGCGCCCGTCACCTTCGACCGGCACGAGTTACGCGACATCCTCAACGTTTATGGCCGCGGCGTCGCGAGCGGCGAGTGGAAGGATTACGCGCTCGACTTCACGCCGCAAAGGTCGGTGTTCTCCATCTACCGACGCGCTTCCGAGGTGCCGCTCTACCGGGTCGAGAAGGATCCGTCGCTGGCCCGCCGGCAGGGTGCCTATGCGGTCGTCAACGCGACCGGCTTCGTGCTGAAGCGCGGGCATGAGCTGGTGCAGGTGCTGCGGGTGCTGGAAGGCAAGCCGAAGCTGAGCGTGGTGTGAGATGACCATCGAACCCAAGGCCATGGGCACCATCGAGACGGGAACCGCCTCGATTGAGGGTGCCTGCCATTGTGGCGCGGTGCGCTTCAGCGTCCGGTTGAGTGGCGGCCTCGAGGCTGCCCGACGCTGCGACTGCTCGTATTGCGGCATGCGCGGCGCCGTCGTGGTGTCGGCCGCCACGCAAGACCTCACCGTGCTGGCCGGACAGGAAATGCTATCGACCTACCGGTTCAACAGCCTGGTGGCCGAGCACCATTTTTGTTCGCGCTGCGGGATCTACACCCATCACCGTCGGCGATCCAACCCAACCCAATTCGGCGTCAACGTGGCCTGCCTGGGCCTCAGCCCCTTCGCATTCCGGGAGGTGCCGGTCAATGATGGGCAGAACCATCCGGCAGACCCCGGTGGCCTGGATCGGGTCGCCGGCATGCTTCGCTACGAACCGAGTTCCAATAGCGATTTTTGAACGAAAAAAGCCCCGGATCGCTCCGGGGCTTTTCGATTTCGATGGGGCTTCAGAGCCTCAATTGTTCCGGTTGCCCATCAGATACAGCAGGCTCTGGAAGATGTTGATGAAGTCGAGATACAGCATCAGGGCGCCATTGACCGACTTCTTGGCCGTCATCTCGTGGCCGTCGCCCTCGTAATACATTTCCTTGATGGCCTGCGTGTCCCAAGCCGTCAGGCCCGAGAAGATGAGCACGCTGAGGATCGACAGGCCGAACTGGAACGCCGAGCTCTGCAGGAAGACGTTGACCAGGCTGGCGATCACCAAGCCGATCAGCCCCATCACCAGAAACGAGCCAATGGCCGACAGGTTACGCTTTGTCGTGTAGCCGTAGAGGCTGAGGCCACCGAAGGTCGCGGCCGTCACGAAGAAGGCGTTGGCCACCGATGCACCGGTGTAGACCAGCAGAATCGACGACAGCGACAAGCCCATGGTGGCCGAGAAGGCCAGGAACATGTTGCGGGCGCTCGCGGCCGACATGCGGTCGACGCGGAACTGGAAGAAGAAGATGAAGGCCAGCGGCGCCAGCATCACCACATAACGCAGCGGGCTCAGGTAAAGCGCGGCCCCGAACTGCGTCAGTGCCACGTGCATGCCACGCACCGCAATGCCTTCGCCGGCCGGCGCCACGGCCAGCATGTTGACGCCGAGCGCCACCATCCCCGTGATGGCGAGGCCGATCACCATGTTGTTGTAGACGCCCAGCATGTAGCCACGCAGGCCCTGGTCGATCTCGGCGGCGCCAGCCCGGGCCTGTGCACCCCAGCGGATCGACCCGTTGCGGTCGAAGTCGGACATGAAATCCCCTCAGATCACGAAACGCGCCGCCGTGTGGGGCGCGGAGAACAGGACGCAGGTGCATCCGATCGTATTGTGAAATATGGCCCGTTGGCGGCAAACCGGCAAGCCGGGGGGCCATCGCCGGCCATGAAGTTTCCGTAAGGCGTCAGCCGGGCGGATTGGCCTTGGCCTTGCGGCTCGGCTTTGGCGGCTTGGGCTTGGCGACCGGCGGCTTTCCGGCGGCGTCTCGCTCGAGCCGCGCTTCCAGCATGGCCAGCACGGCCGCCTCCTCGCCGGTCAGGTGGGCGAGGTTGTCGCGCAGTTCGGCCTCGACCCGTTCCTGGATCTGCAGCCGCAGCTCACCCGACAGATAGGTCTTCACCACCTCGGGGTGGATGTAGCATTTGCGGCAGATGGTCGGCGTGTTGCCGAGCCGCGACGCCACGTGCTCGATGGCCGTGCGCAGGTTCTTCTTGGCATGGGCTTCGGTGTCGAAGGCCTCGAACTCATGCAACGCCAGGGCCGCCAGCACGGTGCCGGCCCAGGTGCGGAAGTCCTTGGCCGTGATGGCGTGGCCGGTGATCTCGTGCAGGTAGTCGTTCACGTCATGCGACGACACGGAGTGCTGCGCCCCGTCGTGGTCGAGATATTGGAACAGGTGCTGGCCCGGCAGGTCCTGGCAGGCATGCACGATCCTGGCGGCGCGCTTGTCGTGCACGTGCAGGTTCCAGACCTTGTTGCTCTTGCCCTTGAATTCGAAGTGCAGGCTGGACCCTTCGACCGCGACATGCGGGTCGCGCAGGGTGGTCAGGCCATAGCTCTGGTTGTCCTTGGCATAGCCTTCGTTGCCGACCCGGATCAGCGTCGTCTCGAGCAGGTACACGACGGTGGCCAGCACCTTCTGGCGCGGCAGGCCGTGCAGGCCCATGTGTTTCTTGACGGTCGCCCGGATGGTCGGCAGCACCGAGGCGAAATCCGTCATGTGCTCGAATTTGACGCTGTCGCGCACCTCCCGGAAGGCGGGGTGGTAGCGGTATTGCTTGCGGCCACGGTCGTCGCGGCCCGTCGCCTGCAGGTGTCCGTTCGGCTTGGAACAGATCCACACGTCCCGGTAGGCCGGCGGGATCGCCAGATGGCGGATGCGGTCGATCACGGCGGGGTCGGTGATATCGACACCCTTGCTGGTCTTGAAGGCGAAGGTGTCGCCGACCTTGTGCCGGCTGATGCCCGGCATGTCGTCCGTCACATAGATGAGGCCGGCGCTTTCGGCGGCGTCGCGGGGATCGACGATCTCGTGGACCTCGGCGTCGTCGTCGTCCAGCATGGTGTGTCCTCGAACGCCGGCCCTCGCCGCCACCACGGGCCGGAGCCATTCGACAAAGGAGACCCTGACACCGCCGCCAGGGTTCCGGCCGCGACGATATGGCCAAGACCGCGCTTCGGGTTCCGCGCGGTCGGACGCCCGCCCGGCATCGCTTGCCCGCCAGGGCCGCGCCGTGATAGGGCCGCCGGGCACAGGACCCGCCGCGCGCATGCAGAAGCCGATCAACTGGACGAATTTCACGACGCTCGCCTGCGTCGCGATTTTGGTTGGCACTGAAACCGTGGGCCTGTCCTGGGCGGCCGGCTGGGCGCTCGGCGGCCTGTTCCAGCTGCCGGCCTCGTTCGCCCGTGGCGTCGAGATCCTGTTCGGCCTCGCGGGCTTCGTGCTGCTGTATTTCTTCATGCGCGCCGCCGCCAAGGTCGAGCCCATCCGCGGCTGACCGGCAGTTCGCGGCTTTCCTCCTCGTTCCACCAGGGTTGTCTATGTCGGGCTCCATCGACCGTCGCGATTTCGTCAAGGCCCTGACGGCCGCGAGCGCGGCGGGATTGCTGATCGGCGGCGGCCTGCCGGCCTTTGCCCAGAGCGCCCTCAAGCTCGGGGCCCCGGAGGATTTCTCGTTCGACACCCTGAAGGCGACGGCCCGCGCCATGGCGGCCAGTCCCTACCAGGCCCCGCGCGAACCCGATCCGGCCGTCGTCGACAAGATCGACTACGAGCAATGGGGCAAGATCACCTTCAACACCGATCAGGCTCTGTTCGTGGACGGCCCCGGCCGGTTCCCGGTGACGTTCTTCCACATCGGCAAATTTTTCCGCAAGGCGGTCGAGATGCACGTGGTGGCGGAGGGCCAGGCCCGCGCCATCATCTCGAACGGCGACATGTTCCACATGCCGGCCGACTCGCCGGCCCGCGACCTGCCGCCGGGCGTCGGCTTCGCGGGATTCCGGGTGCAGGAGCCGCGCGGCGGCTCGCTCGACTGGCACAACAACGATTGGGCCGCCTTCCTGGGCGCCTCCTATTTCCGCGCCATCGGCGAACTCTACCAATATGGCCAGTCGGCTCGCGGCATCGCGATCGACGTCGCGGTGGCGGGCATCAACGAGGAATTCCCGGACTTCACGCACTTCTACGTCGAGACGCCCAAGACCGACGCCGATACGCTGGTGCTTTACGCGCTGCTCGACGGGCCGTCGGTGACGGGCGCCTATAAGTTCACGATGACCCGCACGAAAAGCGTGCTGATGGACATCGAGCACACGCTGCACCTGCGCCGCGACGTGAGCCGCCTCGGCATTGCGCCGCTGACCACGATGTACTGGTTTTCCGATACCGCGAAGCCGACCGCGATCGACTGGCGCCCGGAGGTGCATGATTCCGATGGCCTCGCTTTGTGGACCGGGTCGGGAGAGCGGATCTGGCGACCGCTCAACGATCCGCCGCGCACCATGGCCTCGGCTTTCGCGGATACCTCGCCCAAGGGGTTCGGCACGCTGCAGCGCGACCGCGCCTTCGACCATTACCTCGACGGCGTTTATTACGAGAAACGCCCCAGCGTCTGGGTGGAGCCGCTCGGCGATTGGGGCCGGGGCGCCGTGCAGCTCATCGAGATTCCGACCGACGACGAGATCCACGACAATGTGGTGGCCATGTGGGTGCCGGCCGAGCCCGCCACGGCGGGCAAGAGCTACGACATCCATTACAAGCTGCATTGGGTGGCCGAGGAGCCCTATCCGGGCCCACTGGCGCGCTGCGTCGCGACGCGGCTCGGCCGTGGCGGACAGCCCGGCCTGCCGCGCCCGGCCGGCGTGCGCAAATTCATGGTGGAGTTCCTGGGCGGCCCGCTCGGGTCGTTGCCGTTCGGCGTCAAGCCGCAGATGGAGCTGTGGTGTTCGCGCGGCCGCTTCACCGATTACCAATATACCGAGGCGGTGCCGGACGGCGTGGCGGGCCATTGGCGCGCCCAGTTCGATCTGGTGGTGACCGGCCCGGAACCGGTGGAGTTGCGCTGCGTGCTGAAGCACGGCGATGTCAGCCTGAGCGAAACCTGGGCGTTCCAGTACCATCCGTTTTAACCAAGCGATCCGAGGCGCCTTCCCGAAGGCACCGGGTTGGGAACTTCCCGCAGCGGATGGCGCTTTTCCCAGCAATGATGGGAGGGTTTGTGATGGGTCGTTCGATTCTACTGTGGCTGATCGGTGTTCCGATCCCGGTGATCATCCTTCTGTTCCTGTTCTGGCATTAAACCCGACCCGGCTCCGGCCGGGTTTTTGTTGAGGCAGGCTGCTGCGGACGGTGAAATCGTGTCGGGATGCCGTCCCCGGCGCGCCTCTGCACTTCGGTCAGTGCCATAAGCGCCTTGAACAACAGGCAGGCTTCGCCCGCAAGATCGCCTCGACTGGTGTGGAACTCCCGGGCGCCCTGACCGTCAGGCGGCCGGACTCGGAGCCGTGGAACCGGACGCCGACCGGCCTGATGCCGCCCGGCCCTGCGGACCGAAGCCGACGAACAACACCATCAGACTGGCGCCGAGGCACAGGATGCCGGCCCCTACGAAGGCGCCGAGGTAGCTGCCCGTGGCGGTGCGGACGAAGCCCGCCGTCCAGGCCGCCGAAGCGGCACCGACCTGATGGGCCGCTGCGATCCAGCCGAACATCAGGGCGGCGTTCTCCTTGCCGAAGCTTTTCTCAGCCAGCCGCACCGTGGGCGGCACGGTGGCGATCCAGTCGAGCCCATAGAACACCGCGAAGAGCGACAGGCCGGCGAAGCTGTAGTCGAACGAAAACGGCAGGAACATCAGCGAAAGCCCCCGCAGGCCGTAGTAGCAGAACAACAGCAGGCGGCTGTCGACCCGGTCGGTCAACCAGCCCGAGGCCGTGGTGCCGAAAAAGTCGAAGATGCCCATCAGGGCCAGCAGCCCGGCCGCCTGCACCTCAGGGATACCATGGTCGACGCAGGCCGGGATCAGGTGGGTGCCGATGAGGCCGTTGGTGGAGGCGCCGCAGACGAAGAACGAGCCGGCCAGCAGCCACCAGTCGCGCGAGCCGAGGCCGGTGCGCAGCGCCTTCACGGCCCGCACGGCCGGGTTGACGGTCGACACGACGCGCGGCTCGACCGTCGTGCCACCATAAGGCGGCAGGCCCAGATCGGCGGGCCGGTCGCGCAGTAACAGCGCCACGAAGGGGATCAGCAGCAGGGCGGCGCCGGCCACCGTCAGCGACACGGCACGCCAGCCGAAGGACTCGCCGAGGCGCGCCAACAGCGGCAGGAAGATCAACTGGCCGGTGGCGCTGCTGGCCGTCAGCAGCCCCAGCACGAGCCCACGGTTGGTGGCAAACCAGCGGTTCGCCACCGTGGCGCCGAAGACGAGCGCCACCATGCCGGTACCGGAGCCCACCACGACGCCCCAAAGCGCGACGAGTTGCCAGGGTCGGGTGATGGCTGAGGTGCTCGCAACCCCGATGGTCAACACCGCCAGCGCACTCACCACCGTGCGGCGTAGGCCGAAGCGCTCCATGATGGCCACCGCGAAGGGGCCGAGCAGCCCGTAGAGCAGGATGTTGACCGCCACGGCGGCGCTGATGGTGGCGGGCGACCACCCGAACTCGCGCTCGAGCGGCACGATCAGAATGCCGGGCGTCGCCCGGATGCCGGCCCCGACGAGCAACACCGCGAAAGTGACGCCCATGACGACCCAGGCGTAATGCAGCGGCGGACGGGAAGCGGATCGGTCAGACATCGACATGCCCAATCCTAACGGACCCTTGCCGGCTTGAGCAACGTTCGGCTGCTCGTCAGGCGAGGCTTCACACGTTTCGAAGCCGCCCGGCGTTGCCGATCACGGTGCCGACCACTAGGGTTCGACCTCCATCCACGCCGGACCGCGATCCATGGACAGCAAAGCCAACGTGCTGGAGGCCATCGGCCACACGCCCTTGATCAAGCTGCGGCACGCCTCGGAGGCGACCGGCTGTACGATCCTCGGCAAGGCCGAGTTCATGAACCCCGGCGGTTCCGTCAAGGATCGGGCGGCGCTCGCCATGGTGGAAGACGCGGTCGCGCGCGGCACCTTGAAAGCGGGCGGCACCATCGTCGAAGGCACGGCCGGCAACACCGGGATCGGGCTCTGCCTCGTGGCCAGCGCCCTGGGGTTCAGGACCGTGATCGTCATCCCCGAAACGCAGAGCCAGGAAAAAAAGGACATGCTGCGGCTGAGCGGCGCCGAGCTCATCGAGGTCCCGGCGCTGCCTTATTCCCACCCGAACAATTACGTGAAGCTTTCGGGCCGCCTGGCCGCGACCCTGGCCGACCGGCCGGGCGGCGCCATCTGGGCCAACCAATTCGACAACGTCGCCAATCGCGACGGGCATTACCGCACCACAGGCCCCGAGATCTGGGAGCAAACGGACGGCACGATCGACGGCTTCATCTGCGCGGTCGGCTCGGGCGGCACGCTGGCGGGCGTCGGCCAGGCCCTGAGGGAACGCAACCCGCAGGTGTCGATCGGCTTGGCCGACCCGATGGGCGCGGCGCTCTACAGCTTCTATACGCAGGGCACCTTGAAGGCCGAGGGTTCATCCATCACCGAAGGTATCGGCCAGGGCCGCATCACGGCCAATCTCGAAGGCCTCCGCGTCGACCATGCTTATCAGATCGGCGACGCCGAAGCGGTCGAGATCGTCTTTGCGCTGGCCGAGCATGAGGGGCTGCTGCTCGGCGGCTCGTCAGGCATCAACGTCGCGGGTGCCATCCGGCTCGCCCGGGCGCTCGGCCCCGGCCACACGATCGTGACGATCTTGTGCGACTCGGGCGCCCGTTACCAGTCGAAGCTCTTCAACCCCGCTTTCCTGCGCGAAAAGAACCTGCCAGTGCCGGACTGGCTGACCCGCAGCCCCACCCTCGACATCGGCACCCTGCTGTGACGCATCTGGTCTTCCGCGATGACGTCACCTTGCGGAGCGTCGAGGCGATCGTCACCGCGGTCGAGCCCGACGGCGGGCTGCAGCTCGACCGCACGGTGTTCTACCCGCAGGGCGGCGGCCAGATGGGCGACGCGGGGCACCTGACGGCCTCCGACGGCCGCGTGGTGCCGATCGCCACCACCCGCTACGGCGCCGACAAGCGAACGGTCGTGCACGTCCCGGCCGCGGACGCCCCACCCCTTGCGGTCGGCGACGCGGTGGTGGCCGCCATCGACTGGGACACACGCTGGAAGCGGATGCGGATCCACACGGCCCTGCACCTGCTGACCGTGGTGCTGCCCTATCCAGTGGCGGGTGGCGCCATCGGCGACGGCGACGGCCGCCTCGACTTCGACATTCCGGACGCGGGCCTCGACAAGGCCGACATCGCGGTGCGCCTGAACGCGCTGATCGCCCAAAACGCCGCCGTGACGTCTCGCTTGATCAGCGACGCGGCGCTTCTGGCCGACCCCGGCCTCGTGAAGACCATGTCAGTGAAGCCGCCGATGGGCACCGGCCAGGTCCGCCTGATCGAGATCGCCGGGCTCGACCTGCAGCCTTGCGGCGGCACCCACGTGGGCCATACCGGCGAGATCGGCCCCGTCGAGGTCACGGGAATCGAGAAGAAGGGCAAGCAGAACAGGCGCGTCAGGATCCGCCTCGCAAGCGCATGAGGGACCGAAAGCGGCAAGGAGTTGGGGATCACGCGCTGCTCACCCGATGGCGGTTTGACTTTCCAGGACGTTAAAATACGTTTCAACCTGGGCATATTGGCTGGGGGGATCTTGAAATGAAGACCAAAATTGCAATCGCATTCGCCATGGGTCTCAGCTTATGCGGTTGGACCGGCAAGGCAGAAGCCTTTCAGTATGTCTTTCGCGGAACTGTGACCGATACAACGAACACGCAAAACGTCGCTGCCGATTACTTGAAGCACAACGCAATTACGATCACGGTCGACGGCAGTAGCGCCAGTGCCTTCTACATCAGCGCACAACAGACCGACCTCGCCATCGCCCTGCAGCACGCGCAGGCGCAGATCGGCCACGACAAGGGATATTTCACGAACGACTATCCCGTGACCTCCCTGATCAACAACGATGGGACGACCTCGTCGATCAACGTGAACGTTGGCACCTCGTTCAACCAGTTCGGACCGTTCCAGCAGGCCTCGGACGGCGGCCTCATCCTGTCGGCTGCCTCGATCCTGGCCAACATCCCCGTCGACCCCGAGCAGAGCTTCGGCCCGGTCAGCGTCAGTGGTTTCGGCAAGCTGATCGGGGTTCCGTCCGGTCCGGCAGGCATCGGGACTGGTGGATACGAGGTCGATTTCAGCCTCAGCTCGCTACAGGGCTTCGGCTCCATCTCAGCCGTGCCGCTCCCGGCCGCCGCGCCGATGTTTGGTGCGGCTCTCCTGGCCCTAGCAGCGATCGGTTACAGCGCACGCAAGCGGATATCAGCCTCGGCCTGAGGAGGCCGTCCAATCGGCTGAGTCGTTCGGGTCACAGCCTGGAGGAATCAGGCTGCACCGTGATGTCCCAGCTTGCGCCAGGGCCCATCGCCCTCCTACGATTCGGATCGGCGGACCAGGGGTTCGCACCTCGCGTGGGGGTGCGCGGGGTGCAGCCATGGCGCAGGATGCGACCGCCTCAGAAGTCCGGCATCGTCGGCGCCAGCCGGCCGCCGACCCGCAGCGGGCCGATGCGGCGGGCGAGACCGGTGCGGTCGTCCGTTTCCACCAGCACGCCGCAGAGCGTCGCCGGCCCTGCGGCCGGCTCGTAGCGGCTGCCCGGCAGCTTGGTCAGGAAACGGCGGATCGGCTCTTCCTTGTCGACCCCGATCACACTGTCGAAATCACCCGTCATGCCGGCGTCGGTCTGGTAGCCGGTGCCGCCCGGCAGGATCTGGTGGTCCGCCGTGGGGATATGGGTGTGGGTGCCGACCACGAGGCTGACGCGGCCGTCGAGAAAATGCCCCATGGCCTGCTTCTCGCTCGTCGCCTCGGCATGCAGGTCGACCAGGATGGCATCGGCAGCCGCACCGAGGCCGCACATCTCCACCTCCCGCTCGATCGCCGCGAAAGGATCGTCGAGGGCGTCCATGAAGACGCGACCCATGGCATTGATCACCAACAGGCGCTGGCCGTTGGCGAGTTCGATCAGGTTGGCGCCTCGGCCGGGCGCCCCCTTGGGGAAATTCAGCGGCCGGATCAGGCGCGGCTGCCGCTCGATGAAGACCAGCGCCTCGCGCTGGTCCCAGGCGTGGTTGCCGAGCGTCACGGCATCGGCGCCGGCATCGAGGATCTCGGCGCAGATGGCTTCCGTGATGCCGAAGCCGCCGGCCGCGTTCTCGCCGTTCACCACCACCGCATCGGCCCTGAGCTCACGCCGCAGGCGCGGCATCTCCGCCGCGATCGCGGCCCGGCCGGAGCGGCCCATCACATCGCCGACGAACAACAATCGCATCGTTCAGGCCTCGCACAGGATGATGCCGCGCTCGGTCACCACGAGGTCGAGCGGCTCGTCGTGGTCTTCGCAAGGCAGGTAGAGTTCTTCCTGGCAGACGAACGCCACGCCGATGGCTTGGACCCGGCGGGTCTGCCGCAGCGCCGCCAGGGTCGCGTCGTAATAACCGCCGCCGTAGCCGATGCGGGCGCCACGACGGTCGAACGCCGCGACCGGCACGAACAAAACGTCGGGCACCACCGTGTCCGCGGTGGCCGGCGGATGACGCAGCCCCCAGGTCCCCACCTCGAGCGGATCGCCGGGTGCCCAGCGCCGGAACGTGAGCGGCGTTCCCGGCGCGCCCGCGACCGGCAGAACCGTGACGAGCCCGATGCGATGCAGCACAGCCAGGAGCGCGCCCGTATCGGGCTCGTCACGGATCGGCAGAAAAGCCGCAACCACGGGATCGGCAGTCGGGTCGACGGCGCTGCGCACAAGGCCCGGCCCCACAGTGGCTAGGCGCGCCGCAAAGGCCTCGCGCTCGGCTGGCGGGACGGCGGCGCGACGGCTCAGCGCCGCGGCGCGGATCTCGACTTTGGGGGATGGCGCCATCGGGGCAGCGGGCCTTGCGTGGTCTCCCGCCTGGCGCGGCGGCGACGGCCGGACACCCCGGCCCGTCGGAGCGGAAACGAGTGCGGGGCCACAATGGCCGTGGGATTTCGACCCCGGGAACCTACAACGTAGGTGGGCGCCATATAACCAAGCCCACGAGCGAGGTCAGGGACAGCTCCCTCAGGATCGATAAGGCCCCGGGAGTACATGTCCTCACGCGCCCCGCAGCTCCGCGAAACAATATCTAGGGTGATTTGCCGTCGGGCGCCAGGGGGTGGGGTTGTGGCGTGCCGTTCACTCTGCCGCGCCTCGGGGTCCGCCGGAAACCGGAACCGAACCGCAGCCCTGGGATTGCCTTTCGCACACCCAAACGGAGATCCCCGATGAGCGACCCCGAACCCGGCTCGAAGCAGCGCCTGATGGAGCTGCTGAAGGACGTGCGCATCGCCATGATGTCGACGCGCGGCGGCGACGGCCACTTCCACAGCCGTCCCATGGCGACCAGCGACATCGACTTCGACGGAGCGCTGTACTTCCTGTCGAACGACCATTCCGGCAAGGTGATGGACCTCGAGCGGGACCGGGACACGCTCCTGACCTACGCCGACGAAGGCAAGCAGCTCTACATCGCTTTGCGGGGCGACACCGAGGTGATCACCGACAAGGACACCATCAAGGCGCACTGGACGGCTTCGGCCCGCGGCTGGTTCCCGAAAGGCCCGGACGATCCCGAGATCGCACTGCTCAAGGTGACGATCCATGAGGCCGAATATTGGGATGCGCCGAACGGCAAGGCCGTGGTCCTGTTCGCCTATGCCAAGGCCCTACTGACCGGCCAGAAACCCGGCAACATCGGCGAGCACGGCCGGCTCGAGCTGTAGGCGCGGCTCAAATCAGCAGGTCGCGGCGTCCGACGCGAAAGACGCTCGCACCCGTGAAGGCCCGCCAATGGTGGGCCGGAATATTGGCGTCCGCGAGTTGCGTCTCGGGGAAGAGTGCCGTCAAGTCGTAGCGTTCCGGGATGCGCACCACCATTCCAAGCGTTTGCTGCAACGTGGCGGTACCAAAGCGCCGCACGTGCAGCGACGGGCCGAACCGCGCGAGCTTGGCATCGTGGTCGCCGTCGAGCAGTTCGTCGCCGAAGCCGCCCGGCAGAATGGGTAGGCTGAACAGCATCAGCCCATCCGGCTTCAAGGCTTTGACGAGCCGCGCCAGCACAACCGTGTAGTTGCACTCGATATGCTCGAGCACGTGGTTGTGCACGATCAGGTCGAAGCGCCCTTCCCCCAGTGTGTCGAGGTCGCGGCACAGGTCGAAGCGCTCCGCCGCCACATGCGGGTAAAGGCTCGGATCGATGTCGACGGCGCGGTAGCCCGGGCCGGCCGCCTCGGCCAGCAGGCCCGACAAGCCGCGTTCGGGCGCAAAATGCAGCACCGCGGCGCCACGCTTCGGGCGATCCGACCCGTTGAGATAGAGCGCCGCCACGCGACCCCGTTCCAACGAACCGCAGGTGCGGCAGCGCACGGCGGGGCGCTTCGGCATGTCGTCGAAGCCGGTGCCGCCGCAGATGTTGCATCGCATGAACCAGGATCCCGGCCGGCGGGATCCGGCCCGGGTGTCTGTTTCACAGGACGGCGGCGGCCGGCAAGGGCGCCGACCCATTCCGCGCAGACAAAGACGCCGGGATGGTGCGTGCCGATCCTCACGCCAAAGCGGAGGCAGGCGCGGCGGCCATCCTTGTCGAAGGCTTGGCTCAACCGAAGGCGGCGGCGCCATAAGCCGAGCCCACGCGGAGGCGCCGTCGCCCGCCAAAGTGGCGATCCCGAGCACGCCCGCCCAAACCTGTCGCAGATTGCATCCCGCGGCCCACACCGGCGTCGCGCGTTAGGCGCCCGATGCAACATGCTTTTCAATACGTTAACGCGACTTCAACGATCCCATGCGCTTGATCCGCAGGGTCGCGACCGGCTCGAACTTTGTTCTTGGGGGCGGACAGCCTTCGGGCGACAATGCGGCAACCTCGAGTGGTCCCAATGCGTCACCTATCCTACCGCCCTTGCGTCGGCATCGCGCTCTTCAACCCGAAGGGAGAGGTTTTCGTCGGACGGCGGCGCAGCAAGCGCGTGCTCGATCCGGCCCTGGCCGGGCACGAATGGCAGATGCCGCAGGGCGGCATCGACCCGGGCGAAGCGCCCCGCGACGCGGCCCTGCGGGAATTGCGCGAAGAAACCAACGTGTCTTCGGTGACGCTGCTGGCCGAGTCTCCACGCTGGCTCAACTACGACCTGCCGGTCGACATTTCCAAGCGCAGCTGGCGCGGCCGCTACAAGGGCCAGACGCAGAAATGGTTCGCCTTCCGCTTCGAGGGCCAGGAGACCGAGATCAACATCCTGGCGCCCGCGGGCGGCCACAAGCCGGAATTCGCTGCCTGGCGCTGGGAAGCGATCGAGCGCCTGCCGGAGCTCATCATCCCGTTCAAGCGCGCGGTCTACGAATCCGTGGTGGCCGACTTCCGCCATCTTGCCGACATGCCGGCCAGCTAGAGGCTGCAACGACGACAAGGCGAAGCGGGTGCGGATGGGATCGAAAGCATTGCTGGCCGCCTTCGGCCTGCTGGCCTGCCTGGGCTCCGCCCGGGCGCAGGATCGTGGCACCCTCGACCCGCAGCCGCTCCCGGCGCTCGCCAATCCGGCCGATCCGAAGCTCGCCGCCAAGCAATTGTTCGGCCGCGTCGAGGCGCCCGTCGATCTGCAGTCACGCTCGATCGGCTTTTATGCCCATGGTTGCCTTGCGGGCGCGCAAGCGCTGCCGGTCGATGGCGAGGCCTGGCAGGTGATGCGCCTGTCGCGCAACCGCAATTGGGGCAACCCGGCCCTGATCGGCTTTCTCGAGCGCTTCGCCAAGACTGTTCCCGCCGTCAACGGTTGGCCCGGCATTCTGGTGGGAGACATCTCCCAGCCGCGCGGTGGCCCGATGTTGACCGGTCATGCTTCCCATCAGGTCGGGCTCGATGCCGATATCTGGCTGTCGCCGATGCCGGACCGCACGCTGACGCGGGCCGAGCGCGAGTTCATGTCGGCCACCAATGTTGTGCGGCCCGACGGGCTCGACGTCGATCCGGCCAAATGGACGCCGGCCCATATGGCGCTGATCGAGGCGGCGGCCGAGCAACCCGAGGTGGAGCGCATCTTCGTCAACCCGGCCATCAAGAAGGCGATCTGCCGCGACGCCCGGGGCGACCGGACCTGGCTCACCAAGGTGCGGCCCATGTACGGCCACAACTACCATTTCCACGTCCGCATCGCCTGCCCGGCCGGCGACAGCTCCTGCCAGGCCCAGGCCCCCACCCGGCCGGGCGACGGCTGCGATGCCTCGTTGACCGCATGGTTCCGGCCGCAAGTGCTGCACCCGCGACTGAACCCCAATGCCCGACCGGCACCGCCGCTGACCATGGCGGGCCTGCCGGCAGCGTGCCGACAGGTTCTGGTCGCACCCTGAGCCGAAAGCGGGGCGCATGGGCGTTTCGCGCGCGAGTGTATGTGGCTCTCGCTGAACCACACGGATTGTCGCATCCCTTCGTGGTCGGCTGCCTGGTCGGGCCAAGTGGTTTCCACTTGGCCCGACCGGTTTCTAGGCGGCCGCGACCCCGAGGCCGATCGGGCAGCTCACGCCCGTGCCGGCGAGGTTGCAATAACCGTGCGGCACCCGGTCGAGGTATTGCTGGTGGTAGTCCTCGGCAAAGAAGAAGGCGGGGGCCGGCCGGATCTCGGTGCTGACCGGGCCCATGCCGCGGCTCTTCAGGGCATCCGCATAGGCATCGCGCGAGCGTTCCGCCGCCTCGGCCTGAGCCGGCGTGGTGGTGTAGATGGCCGAGCGGTATTGCGTGCCGACGTCGTTGCCCTGGCGCATGCCCTGCGTCGGGTCATGGTTCTCCCAAAAGGCCTTCAGCAGCGCCTCGTAGGACAGCTTGGCGGGATTGAACGCTACCATCACGATCTCGGTGTGGCCCGTGCCGCCCGAGCACACTTCCTCATAGGTCGGGTTCGGGGTTTCGCCCCCCTGGTAGCCCACGGCCGTGACGTGGATGCCGTCGCCCAGGCGCCAGAACAGGCGTTCGGCCCCCCAAAAGCATCCCATGCCGAAATACGCGACCTCGATGCCGGCCGGATAAGGCCCCTGCAGGGCATGGTGGCCGCCGACGCGGCTGCGCTCGGCGGTCGGCACGGGCGCGGAGCGGCCCGGCAGCGCCTGGCCGGGCGCCGGCAGACCAGCGGATTTGCGCAAGAACGACAACATGGCAGAACTCCTCATCGCGGCCGATGCGCGGCCATGATGACAATGTAAGGACGCCCGCGCTGGACGTCAGGCACCGCGACGAATTTTGCCAGGCCGGACGCGATCGCGGTTGCGCTCCCGACCGTCCCGACTATAGTGCCGCCATTCCGCCCCCACCGGCCGCTTGCGGCCGCGTCTGGGCAGGCCGGAGGGGTGGCCGAGTGGTTGAAGGCGCACGCCTGGAAAGTGTGTATACGGGAAACCGTATCGCGGGTTCGAATCCCGCTCCCTCCGCCAAAACAATCCCCATCTTCTTCCTATGACCGATCAGGTCGGCGATTCCGTTCAGTGAGCTGAAGACGTCGTCGGCCCTGAGGTCCGACAGGCGGCACGCCTGTCAACTCACCGATGTTTGATCCCCGACGCATCGATCGCGACCCCATCGGCGGTGCGACTCGGATATGCCGACCGCCTCACGATGCGACAGCGAGAGGAGGCCACCGATGCTGATGCAGGATGCGACCGTCACACGAGCCGGACGGAGGTTCACAGGGCGGTTCAGGGTCATGGGAACCGGAAAGGCGGTCTCGGTCATGGTGCGGTTCGAGACAGCCGTGATCTGCGCCCGGAAGGGGGAATTGCCGGAAGAAACGGTCGTCGAGACGCTGCTCGGCGAACTGGTGCAGGAGGCGTTGGCCAGGGACGGGCGCCCACCCCAACACTGACGATCGGCGCGGCGGGACACCGCCGCGCCTTGTGCCTCCATCCAGGCTGCGGGACGGCCCCGAGGCCAGGGTCGGCGCCAGGCCCCCGAGCCGGGCGACAGGATGGCCATCAGTCACAAGGCAAGCCGGCCGAAACCGCGCCAGCCCCCGTCGCGGCTCAGGGCGCGACCGCTTCCGGCAATCCTTTCAGGCGCTCGGCCAGGGTCCGCAGGCTGACGTCGCCCTTGTGCAGGATCTGGCTCGCGCCATGAAGGCGCCGACGGTCTTCCCGGGTAAGGTCGAGCGCCGTCAACACCACCACCGGGATGGCGGCGCATTCCGGCATGCCCCGCATGGTTTCGAGAAACGTGAAGCCGTCCATCACCGGCATGGTGAGGTCGAGTAGCACGATGCCGGGGCGTAAGCCCGCGAGCTTGGCGAGACCGTCCTGGCCGTTCTCGGCTTCCGTGACCGACCAGCCGTCGCGTTCCAGCGCCTTGCGGATGCGGGCCCGCGTGTCGGCATCGTCGTCGATCACCAGCACGTCGCTTTCGGGCGGCCGGAACCGGTCCATGACGCTCTTGAAGCGGTCCCAGCGCACCGGCTTCATCACATAATCGGCGGCGCCCAGCGAAGCCGCCAGCGCGCGCTGCTCCACGAAGGTCACCATGATGACCGGGATGTGATCGAGGGCCGGATCGGCCTTGAGGGCGCTCAACACCGACCAGCCGTCGATGCCGGGCATCATCACGTCGAGCAGGATCGCATGCGGCTTCAGGTTGCGGGCCAGCGCCAGACCGGTATCGCCCTCGGCCGCCGTCTGCACCGTGAAGCCTTCGCGGTGCAGGAACTTCGTCATCAGGGCCCGCTGGTCGGGATCGTCGTCGATCACCAGCACGAGGGGCCGCGCTTCGGCACCCTCGTCCGGCAGCGGCAGCGGGTCGCCGCCCGCCGGTATCACGGCCGGCGCCACATAGGTGGCGGGCAGGCGGAGCTCGAAGGTGGTCCCCTCCCCGGCCCGGCTTTCCACGCTGACCGTGCCACCCAGCATGGCCGCGAAGGCCTGGGTCAGGGACAAGCCGAGCCCCGTGCCGCCGAAGCGGCGCGTCGTCGAATTGTCGGCCTGGGTGAAGCGCTGGAACAGCTTGGTGAGCTGTTCGGGCGTCATGCCGATGCCGGTGTCGGTCACCCGGAACACCAGAACGGGCGCGCCGGCGTCGCTGGCCCGCTTGGCCGACAGCGTCACGCTGCCGTTCTCGGTGAATTTGGCGGCGTTGCTGAGAAGGTTCAGCAGCATCTGGCGCAGCTTGGTCAGGTCGGAATGCATGCCGCCGAGATCGGGCGCGATGTCGAGGACGAGCCGGTTGTGCTTCTTGTCGACAAGCGGTCCCACGGTCGCGGCCACATCGCTCACCACTGTCGCCACGTCGAGGTCCTCGGCGAAGACGTCCATCTTGCCGCTTTCGACCTTCGACAGGTCGAGCACGTCGTTGATGAGCCCGAGCAGGTGGCGCGCATTGCCTTCGATCTTGCGCATGTCGCCCGCGAAGCCGAGCGTGTCCTCGTCTTCCTCGAACTCTTCCAGCAGCATTTCGCTGTAACCGATGATGGCGGAGAGCGGGGTGCGGAGCTCGTGGCTCATGTTGGCGATGAAGGCCGATTTGGCGAGGTTCGCCTGTTCGGCCTCGTCGCGGGCGTTCTTCAGGGCGGCTTCGAACTCGTGACGCTCGGTGATGTCGGCATGCACGCCCACCCATTCGTGGATGGTGGCGCCGCTTTCCAGCACCGGCACGGCCCGCACCGCAAAGGTCCGATAGATGCCGTCATGGCGGCGCACCCGATGCTCGAACACAAAGGTTCGCCGCCCCGCCACGGCGGCATTCCAGGCCGCGATCGAGGGCTCGACGTCGTCCGGGTGCAGCGCCTTGGCCCAGCCGAACCCCTGATATTCGGCTTCGATCTGGCCCGTGAAGGCCTGCCAATCCGGCTGCGAGCCATCCATGCGTCCATCCGGGCTGTTGGTCCAGATGATGTCGCCGACCGCCTCGGCGGCTGCCCGGAACCGCGACTCGCTGGCCTTCAGGGCGCGGCTGGTGCGCTGCTGGTCATACGAGGAGGCCAGCATGGCCACGAACAGGATCAGAAAGGTGGCGCCCGCCACATAAAGCGCGAGGTTCTGCTGGCCGAGGCTGACGCCGCCCGGGTGGGCCGCCATGCTGGCGCCATGCGCCTCCGCCGTGAAGGTGGCGGCCGCCATGCCGGTATAATGCATGCCGGCCACCGCGAAGCCCATCACATTGGCCGCGACGGCCTTCTGCCAAACGCCGTTCGGACGGGTGGTGAGCCACAGCGCCACGGTGGCGGCCGTGACGGCGATCAACACCGAAACCAGCACCACCGGCCCGCTGAACGCCAGATTGCCGGGGATCTGCATCGCCGTCATGCCGGTATAGTGCATGGCCGCGACACCGAGCCCCATCATCGGCCCGCTGATCGCAATCGCCTTCCAGCTCCGGCCCGCCAAGCTGACCCAGGCAAAGGCCGCTGCGGTCACGCCGACCGCGATCGCAAAGGACACCACCGTCACGCCGAGGTCGTAGAGCACCGGCATCCCCATGCGGAACGCCAGCATGCCGACGAAATGCATCGACCAGATGCCGCCGCCCATGGCCAGCGAGGCGCCGGCGATCCAGCCCCAGCGCTGGCGCCGCGAGGCGCCCTGCACGTGTCCCGCAAGGTCGAGCGCCGTATAGGAGGCGATCACCGCGATCACGACCGACAGCACCACGAGCGTGGGGTCGTAGCTGGTCTGGCTCATCGGGACGCGGTTCTTCTATCCTGCGTCGCCGCACCGGCCCGGTGCCGCGACAAGCCTCGTGTTGACGGTGCATAGTTGGACCGGCATCCGCACGGCGGCAAGACACCGACGCTGCGGCCCAGCGCTCGATAAGCCAGGGGATCGGTGCAGCCAAGCGGCACGCAGCCGGCGGACGCATGGCTGGATGGCGGACGGGCGCCGGCGCCGGAACGCCGTTGACTCCATGGGGCGACCATGTTGGGCTGATGCGAGATGCCTGGCTCGGGATCGGGTCGCCTCGGCGTCATCCTTTCCCTCTCGAGATCACCCGAGATGAACCAGCCCCTCCGCACCCTCGATGCCCCGCCGGGCGACGTGCTGTCGCTCAAGGATGCGATGCGTCGGCTGGCTGGGGGCGTCGTGGTGATCACGGCCGGCATCGGCCCGGAGCGCACCGGGCTGACCGCCACATCGGCCGTGTCGCTGTCGATGGACCCGCCCACCATGTTGATCGCCGTCAATCGCGCCTCCTCGTCCTGGCCGGTGATCGCCGGGCGACGGCATTTCTGCGTCAACGTCCTGCATGCCGACCAGACCGATGTGGCGGCGCGGTTCGCCGGCATTGGCGGCGCTCGGGGACCGGACCGCTACGCCGGGGCCGAATGGATCACGATGGGGTCAGGCGCCCAGGGCCTCAAGGGCGCCCTGGCGATCATCGACTGCGACGTCGAAGAGGTGATCGAGCGGCATAGCCATGCCATCGTGCTGGGCACGGTGCGGGATGTGCAGGGCGAGCTCGGCAGCGGCGAAGGCCTCGTCTACGCTCATGGGCGTTTCGGCAGCCTCAACCTGCTCTGACGCTGGCGCGCCTCGCTCTACAGGCCCAGTTGGCTGAGGCCGGGATGGTTTTCCGGCCGCGGCCCGAGGGGCCAACGGTAGAGACGGTCCCGCTCCGCGATCGGCAGGTCATTGATGGAGGCGATGCGCCGGCGCATCAGCCCGGCGGCATCGAACTCCCAATTCTCGTTGCCGTAGGACCGGAACCATTGTTCGGCCTCGTCATGCCATTCATAGGCGAACCGCACCGCGATCCGGTTGCCCGCATGGGCCCACACCTCCTTGATCAGGCGATACTCGTGCTCGCGACTCCACTTGCGGCGGAGGAACGCCACGATCTCGTCGTGGCCTTGCAGGAATTCGGCGCGGTTGCGCCATTGGCTGTCGGCCGTATAGGCGCCCGCGACGCGCTCGGGATCGCGCGTGTTCCAGGCGTCCTCGGCCATACGGGCCTTGCGGGCGGCAGTGTCGGCCACGAAGGGCGGCAACGGCGGACGCGACATGCGAAACCTTTCAGGGTGGCGGGCCGCGGCCCCAGGCCAGGGGAGGCTACTCGCCGACTTCCGCCGCGCTGGCAAGCTCGTGAATGGGGCAGCCGTTGTGGGCCGCGCGGAAGGCCGCCGACTTCGGATAGATGGCCCGTCGGGCCCGCATGATGGAGCCGAGCGGCCGATGCGCCGCGAGGCAATGCCACGGATTGAAGGAGGCGCCTTCGTCGACGCTCCTGATCTTGCCGTCGCTCCAGCTGTCCTGGCGGGCGACGTCGATGCGCGCCACGGGAACGTATGGGCTTTCGTCCTCCGACCAGACCTTCGAGGCATCCTCGATCGGCATGGTGTCGAGATCGGTCAACAGTTGGACCCGCACCTCCCAGGTGCCGGCATGCACGGCGAAGAAGTTCGAGACCGCGTTGCGCAATCCGTCGGGAACACCATTGACGTCGAGCGGCGCGCCGGTCAGCTCCGTCAGACCCGGCGACAGCGGCGCCACCGCCACCTTGGCCACATAGTCGCCCCAGCGCAGCGGCACCTGGCTGTAGAAGGTTTCGCCGAGAATATGTGTTTCCGGATGGCCGCCGAGGCTGATCAACGTCGGACTCTTGGTGCCGACCGCCTCGAGCGCCGCCTCCACGTTGCGCAGCACCGCCGACAATCCCTTCTTGAAGATCTGTGGCGTATCGGTGGTGGTGGCCAAAAGCTTCAGGCTCCGCAGGAAGGCCTTGGCATCGGGGGCCGTGAAGCCCGGCGCATTGGCCATCACAAAGTCCTGGCTGGTGCCGTCCTCGCCGGGCAGACGCTCGCCCTCCACCCCCATCACCTTCACGGCCAGGCCGCGCGGTGTCGACACGCTGTCGTCCAGGATGTCGCCGGGGTTGGTGGACAGCCGCAGCACCACGTCGTGCTGGCCCGGGCTGGCACAAAAACCCTGCGCATAGGCGGGCGGCAGGTTCGGCAGCACCGCGAGCCGCCCAACCAACACCCCATGGCTCTTGGCGTGAACGCCCCGCACGGCGCGTCCGTAGTCCTTCGCCGTGATGTTCTGGATTTTGTTGAACGTTTCGATCATCTCGGCATGGATCTGCGCCTCGTCGGCCTGCACCGTTTCGAGGCCGTCGTGATAGCGAATCGGTTCCGAACCCATCGTCGAACACTCCAGCGGCAGATCTTTATCGTTCCAGGCAACGTCGCAGCCGGGAGCGGCGTTCCCCACCCAGGCCGTGACGCCGCGACACCTGCCGCCTGAAGACCGTTGCCGTAGCCTCGAACCATGGACAACCCTTGATGCCAGATCCCGCCAACACCCGCCCTCCCGCCGCCGCAACCTGGGGTTCGGCGCTGGCCATGGGCTTGGCGGTGGCGGTTCTGGCCCGGCGGCCCCTCGTGCCTGCGGGCGCCGCCTCCACTCCCCGGACCAGCCTCGGCGCCGGCCTTCCCAGGGGCGATGCTCCCGGCCAGGAGCGCGGTCAAGCCGCCGAGGGCCGGCATGGCGAGGCCGCCGACACACCGGCCGCCTTCACGGCGCGGAGCTGGAAGGACATCCTTTGGCGGGTCTATGGCGAACTCAGCAACGACCGCGTGCTGGCGGTTGCGGCGGGCGTGACCTTTTATGCGCTTCTGGCCCTGTTCCCGGCCATCACGGCGCTGGTGTCGCTTTACGGGCTGCTGGCCGATCCGGTCACGATCTCGGATCAGCTCGCTTCCCTGGCAAATCTGATGCCGAGCGGCGCGCTCGACATCATCGGCGAGCAGGTGAAGCGCATCGCCTCGAAGCCGCATGGGTCTCTCGGCTTCGGCTTCGTGGCGGGCCTCGGGGTGGCGCTCTGGAGTGCCAATGCGGGCGTCAAGGCCATGTTCGACGCGCTGAACATCGTCTACGACGAAAAGGAAAAGCGCAGCTTCATCCGGCTGAACGCCGTGTCGCTTCTCTGCACGCTCGGGGGGCTCGCGATCGTGATCCTGGCGCTCGGCGCCGTGGTGGTGATCCCGGTGGTGTTGAATCTCGTCGGGCTGGGCAGCGTGCTCGAGACCACCATCAGCCTGGCGCGCTGGCCGTTGTTGTTGTGCCTCATCATGCTGGCACTGGCAGTGCTTTACCGGGTTGGTCCCAGCCGGCGCGCGCCGCAATGGCGTTGGGTGACCTGGGGCAGCGGCCTGGCGGCCGTGGCCTGGGTCGTGGCCTCGATGTTGTTTTCCTGGTACGTGGCGAAGTTCGGCACCTACAACGAGACCTACGGGTCGCTCGGCGCCGCCATCGGCTTCATGACGTGGATCTGGATCTCCACCACGGTGGTGCTGATCGGGGCCGAGGTGAATGCCGAGATGGAACACCAGACGCCCCAGGATACGACGGAAGGCGGCGGCAAGCCCATGGGGCGCCGCGGGGCCGCAATGGCCGACAAGGTCGCCGGATGACGCCGGCAAAGGCGCAACAGGCCGAAGCATAGAGACTCTGATTCACACTTGACGAAGCAGGCTGTGGGACGAAGCCCCACGGCGCTTTCGCTTTGCGAAACTGTGGCTTATCATCCCGCTCGTGCCAGAGTCTCCGACATCCTCTCCCCTGCCCGGGACAAAGCTGCAGGCCGCACTCGTTCGGCTGTTGCGTCCGCTCGTGCGTCTCTGCGTGCAGCGCGGCATGACCTATCCGGCCTTGAGCGACGTGTTGCGCGAACTCTACGTCAATGTCGCCGAATATGATTTCGCCCTGGCCGGCAAGGACCAGACCGACAGCCGCGTCAGCCTGCTGACCGGCATCCACCGGAAGGAGGTGCGCCGGCTGCGTGGGGCCGGGTCGCCGGTCAATGTGGTTCCGGCCAGCTTGTCGCAGACAAGCCGCATCCTGGCCCGCTGGATGGCCGATGCGGCCTTCCTGGACCACGCCGGAGGGCCCATGGCGCTGCCCCGGGTGGCGCCGCCTGGGATGCCCTCCTTCGAAACTCTCGTCACTGCGGTGACCCGGGACGTGCGACCCCGCGCCATTCTGGACGAATGGCTCGACCGCCGGATCGTGGTGCTCGACCCCCAGGGGGACGTGACGCTGGTCGAGACGGCCTTCGTGCCGCGCGACGGCGACGACGAACAGCTGCATTATTTCGGTCGCAACCTGCACGACCATATCGCCGCCGCCGTGGCCAATGTCGGCGGCGACGCACCGCGCTTCCTGGAACGCTCGGTGCATTACGACCGGCTGTCGGCCGCGACGGCACGTCGACTGGAGGCGCTGTCCCGCACCCTGGCCCTGACGGCCTTGCGCGAAGCCAACCGCGACGCCCACGAGGCCTGCGACCAGGATGGCGGCGGACACTGGCGCTGGAATTTTGGCGTCTACGTCTTTGCCGACGAAGTGCCGGACGTCGTCGATCCGAAGGCCGAGGCCGCGCAGTCCGCAAGGCCCGGCCCATGACACGGCCTCGGGCCTGGTCGCGGCGACGCCTCCTCCATGCGACCCTCGGGGCAGCCGCTATCGTCGGCCCGGCCAGCGCCCAGGAGCGGCCGTCCGGCGATCGCGGGATGGGCGGCACGGGCGTCCTGCCACCCGAAACCGAGCCCGGCGATCGCGGCATCGGCGGCACGGGCGTGATCGGCACCATCCGTCGCTTCGGCAGCATCGTGGTGAACGGTTTGCGCATCACCTTTCCCCGTTCGGTGCGGGTCCGCATCGACGACCGTCCGGCCCGGCTGCAGGATCTCGAGATCGGCCACGTGGTGCATGTGCTGGCCCGCCATCATCGCGGCGAACGGCTGGCGACGCGATCGATCGAAGCCTTCAGCGAGGTCACGGGACCGATCGAGGCGGCGACCCCCGACGGGTTGACGGTGTTGGGCCAGCCGGTCGGCTGGGCGCCGACCCGGACCGGCCGGCGCTTGACCGTAGGCCAGTGGGTGGCGGTGAGCGGTCTGCGCCGCCTCGACGGCACGATCGTGGCGAGCCTCGTGGCGCGGCGGCCGGCGGGGCGCGCCATGGTGGCCGGCATTCCGCGCCTTGAGGCCGATGGCGCCGTGTGGATCGGCGCGCTGCCGATCGCCGGTCTCGACCCGACACTGCTCGGCCAACGGCTTCGGCTCGACGGCCGAGTGTCGGAGGGCCGCTTGGTCGTCGCTAGGGCGCGGCCGGCCTTTGCGCAGATCCTCGCCGGACATCCGGCCGAGCTGTCCATCGAGGATTACGTGGCGCTCGCCGATGGCGCGGTGCAGTTCGGGTCGGGCTTGACGACGCCCGCAACCGCCTTGTCGGTTGCGGTGACCGGCGAAGAGCGCGCGATCGTCTCGGCCACGGTGCGACAAGGCCAGATCCAGGTATCCGGCATCCGCGGCGAAGCCTCGTCGGCCCGATCCGCCCCGGGGGGTCGAGGGCCCGGCGGCCCGCACGGGCCCGGCGGCAGACCCGATGG
>NZ_JARPVX010000189.1:0-1613 GCF_033947565.1 Lichenihabitans sp. Uapishka_5 | reverse complement strand
CCCACCCTTAGTTCACGCCGCCAGCTGTCCCAAAAAGCCTGACGACGGACAGCCGTGTGATCGCAAGCGGCGCCACAACTCGGTGCCGTTGCGGCAGCCGGCGGTCCACTGTGCGTCGAGAAGCGGCAGGTGCGCTTCCAGGGAGGACTGCCGCGTCCGGAACACATCCGTGCGCTCGCCCCGGAGCACCTGCCGCACGAGCTTGCGGCTATACCCGGTCCGCTTGACGATCTGCTTGATCGGCACGCCATTCGTCGCAAGCGCCTGGATCGCGGTGTTGGTCTCCTCCCGCCGCAGGAAGCCCTCGTACTGAAGCCGCTCTGCGGACGTGAGCAGCTTCGGGTCGATCACCGTCGCGCCGACCGCGGTGCGGATGGCGCGCATGGATTTGCGAACGGCATCGAGAAAAGCTGTGCTGGCATTCTCCATGAGGTGCCAGCGATCGGCGACCTGGATCGCATCTGGCAAAGCCTTGGTCGACGCTTCGCCATACCCGCCGCCGCGATCGCGCGACACGATCGCGATGCCGGGATGATCGGCCAACCAGGCTTGTATGGTCGCAACCTCCCGGTCGGGAAGCAGCGCCACGATCCGACGCCGTTCGAAGTCGCAGACGAGGCTGCCATAGCGATGGTTCCGTCGGCCGGCACGATCGCCGCCGTACGCTGCGGAAAAGCGTGTCGCTGCTCACCGGCAGCATGAGCCGTCGGGCGAAGCTCGCTCCGGGACGCCCGCTGAGAGCGAGGCCAAGGTGGTGGACGATGCCGTCGAGCCTTGCGGTCCGGCGTGAGCGGGGCTGGAGCACCGCGTCGTGGAAACGCTCGGCAAAGATCCGTCGCGGGCAGCCTGGTGCACCGCACAGGAAGCGGCGGGCAGCAAGACGAAGGCGAATGCCGCGACCTGCACAAGGGAGATCGGACACGTGGCGCATACAGCGGCTGTGAACGCGCGACGACACGCCGCCGCACAACGGGCAGCTCGCCTCGTTCGATAGGGCGTGCACCGAAATTGTCAGCATCGCGGCATCGGCCGAAATGCTGTCGATAACCAATCCTGCCGGGATCAAGGACGAAGAAGGAAGCTTCCGCTGCATGGTGCTGATCATCTTCGTGAACCAGCACAAGCCAAGCCAACAACGTCATCAAGAATGAGTCAGACTCCCGTTTGGACGCCTATACCCCCGAAAACAGGGGTCTTATTCCACGCCTAATCACATCCAACAGCATCGAGACGATTCGGGCGGGTGTCCTGGCAGGCTTCGGCATCGGACTCTTCACCAAGGCGTTGCTCGTCGGAGAACTTGCGAGTCCGAACGTCGTGACGGTCCTCGACGGATTCGTACGCGGCACCAGGGATGTGAATGTGGTCTGGCCAAAGCGCCGCTTCGTTCCGGCTCGCGTGCGACGCACGACGGAGTTCTTCGCGGACACGATACCAAAGCGCCTCTTCGACAGTGGCCACGTCCACCGGACCTCGATGGTACTCTTCTGATCGGCAGGCCCGTTGCCCGCATGCTCGCAACCGGCCATTTGGCGATGTAGAGAAGCCTGTCGGTAGTGCGCCCATGGACGAACCCGCTCTCGCGGGAGGGCTTCCTGAGAGGAAGAGCACAC
>NZ_JARPVX010000188.1:0-1689 GCF_033947565.1 Lichenihabitans sp. Uapishka_5 | reverse complement strand
GGCTCGGAGATGTGTATAAGAGACAGCCCCGTGTCCGGGTTGTCGTTGGCCGGGGAAGGGGGCGGCACGAAGCGCAGCCAGGCGCGCAGCATGCCCTCCACTGCGGCCGCAGGGGGAGGAAGATCGTCGGCCCGCAGGTCCTTCAGGCCGGCCTCGCCGAGCGCCGGATCGGCGTGCGGCACGGCGTCGGCCTCGACGGCGCTCGACCGGTCCAGCACGATCAGCCGCAGCCCCTCGATCCAGTCGAGAAGGTCCGTGAGGGCGAGGATGCAGGACCCCTTGGCGGCCCGACGGTTGCCGGCCGTCAGCAGCCGGCACAGCCGCCCATAGGCCGCGAGATCGGTCGGGTAGGCCAGGATGTCGGGCGTGCCGTCGGCGAACACCAGCCGGGCGCCGACCAGCACCCGCACGGGCGGGCCCTCCAGACGCTTCGCCTGGCTGAAGGCCCGCACAACGCCGGCAAGCGAGTTGCGGTCCGCGATGCCGAGCGCCGGCATCGCGAAACCGCCTGCCATCGCGACATATTCCTCCGGATGCGAGGCGCCGCGCAGGAAGGAAAAGTTGGTGGCGGTGCCGAGCTCGACAAACATCGGCTCATCCGAACAGGCCGTGCAGGAACCAACGCGGCCGCTCGACCTCGCGGCCATAAAGCCCTTCGCGGAACAGCCAATAACGGCGGCCGTCGCCGTCCTCGGCCTCGAAATAATCGCGGGTCGGCGCCGTCGTGGTCCACCAGGGCGCCGCGATGCGTTCCGGGCCCTCCACGGCCTTCAGCCGGTGCTCCATCCGGCGCCAGCGGAAGGTGATGGGCGGCCCGTCCGGCACCTCGGCCACCGTGTCGATGGGCTCCGGCCGGTCGAGCAACCGCAGCGGGCGGTGCAGGTCGGCCGCATCCGGATAGACCGGCCAGCCTCCGGCCCGCTGGGCCGGCCAGCTCACCGTGGCATCTTCGGGCACGTGCCGGTCGGCATTGTGGAGCCGCAGCACCCGGGTGGCGCCGAGCCGGGCGCCGAGCCGGTCGACCAGCAGCGCCAGGTCGGCCTCGGCGGCCCGGTCGGTGGTGGCCTCGAGCGCCACCTGCTCGGCCGTCAGGGTTTCGGCCACGGCGGCGCCGAGCCGCATCACGTCGAAGCCGTAGCCGGTGTCGAGCCCATCCTCGCCGAGGCTTTCGAGCTTGTCGCGGAACAAGCGTAACAAGGCCACCGGGTCCCGGCTCGGGCGGCCCGTGCCGACCGTCAGCCGTTTCACCACGCCATCGACGCGGAACAAGGTGAGTTCGAGCCTGCGGGCGCCCGTTTGGGCGCGTTCGAGCTGGGCGCAGAGATGGCGGGCCAGAACGCCGAGCGACGTTTCCACGGCCGCCAGCGTGGCGATCGGATGGGCGAAGCGGCGCTCGGCCAGCATCGGCGGCACGGGGGCGATCGGCACCAGGGCGCCACGGGTCCAGCCCAGCAGGGCGTCGAGCTTGTGCAGCAGGGTCGCGCCGAAGCGGGCCGTCAAGGGCGCGCGCGGGCGGTCGAGCAGGTCGCCGATCGTGCGCAGTCCCGCCTGGGCGAGGGCGTTCAGCGTCGCGGCCTCGAGGCGCAGCGCCGCGAGCGGCATCGGGTGAGCGAGGGGAAGCAGCGCTTCGGGTCCCGGCAGCGCGATGCTGACGGACCCATGGTGGCCCAGCGCCCAGGCGGCCTCGGG
>NZ_JARPVX010000187.1:0-1690 GCF_033947565.1 Lichenihabitans sp. Uapishka_5 | reverse complement strand
GGCATTGGCAACACCTCTGATGAAAGCTTCAGGGTGTCCACCAAACCGGGTCAATCCCAACCCATGACTCGAAGCTCGGCTGCAAAGCGGTCGACCAGTGAGCGCCGGTGACCCGGAGGGCGGCCGCATAGATCAGCAGGACAGTCACGCCATAGACCGGCAGCAGCCGGAACAGGCGGCCGGCGAAGAACGCGTTCAGGTTGAGCGCACCACGGGCCGCCTTGATGCGGCCGAAGAACAGAAAGCCAGTGATCATGAAGAACAGGACGACGCTGCAGCCGCCCATCAGATTGTGAAGATGGGTCGGCGGCACCTCCCAGCGGCCCGTGTGCTTCCATTGGTACGAGATGAAGAAGTGATGGAAGAAGACGGATAGCGCGAGAACGCCCCGCAATCCGTCGATCGAGGCCAGCCGGTTGGCGGAGGGCTGCACGATCCGGGCCAGCCGGGTGCCCCATACGCCCGCCCCTACGATCGCGAAGGCTCCAATCGACAGCCAGGGGGAGGGGTGGGCGATATAGGTCAAGCTGCCTTTCTCCTAATAGTGAAGATAGCTATATAAATAGATCGCACCACGGCCTCCCTCATAAAGCCATGGCGAGACAAAATCCACGCGAACTAACTACATTCACAAGCACCAGCTGAACCGCTTCAGCCCCCCCGAGCGGTTTGATAATCAATCGATTGCACGCACAACTTTGCTAATTCTACACGGGCATTTAAGTGTGCCTTGGCGATAAGCAGCAGCACCACTGAGGGTCAAACAATGGAGGCCTAACGCTTGCGCCATCACCACCTCGAACGACGATCGTCGCCAATCTCAACGGCGGCCAGCCTGAAACGGCAGCTTTGCTAATCAATGTGGCATTCCTGAAAAGCGACACAACGGCAGAATCAAATGATTGCTCCGTTCATATCGTCTCCACGTAGGTTGCCGCCTAACCCGAGGTCGCCGCATCATCTTTCAGACATGAACTGCCGCGGAGAGAACGGGTCGGTGTGCCGGATTTAGATAAATCCGGCACACGTTCCCAGTCCAGCCACATGGCCCGATGCAGCAGAGCAATGTCATTTAGGCGCGCTTCGCACCACCTCCAACCAACCCCGATCAAAGTCGCGATCAGGCTCGAGGCATGTTCCTTCAGCCCATTCGTTCGAGATCACGTGAGAAGGTCGATCAATCGGTCGCGTCGACGATCGCGTTGCGCACGGCTTGCTCTTGTGGACCATCGCTGTAGCCGAAATCCGCCCGCGGCGCGGTGGGGCGCCAAAGGCCATCCTGGTCAGACTTCACATAAGCAAGGGCGGCGAGATCGATCATCAAGAACCCATAACGGCTGTTTCGACCTGGCTGAACCCTTGCCCGAGAGGGGACCACACGAGCTCCTGCCGCAGCCTTATCGCACTGCCCTCTCATAGATCGGTGGCACTCGGCAACGGAGATCGTTCGAGAACAAGCGAGCTATGCGGGAGCCTGGGTAACGCTGTTGGATCAATAGCGACGTATCAGGACGCGTGTTGAGCCCAGTAAAAGTCCGATTTTGACCGGCGACCTCCCGAAGGCACTCTCGGCGTGCCTAGGAGGATGCTCCACACCTGTGCTGGCCGCTACGTGCAGCGCAAGAATGGGACGAACTAGAGCTGTTGCCTTTCAATCTGGGTCGCATGCGTCGTAGCCGGCGGCAGCGAT
>NZ_JARPVX010000186.1:0-1696 GCF_033947565.1 Lichenihabitans sp. Uapishka_5 | reverse complement strand
GCCGCGCCGGCACAAAGCGCCATGGTGTAGAAGGCCGTCACAGTCGCCACCCGGTCGGGGAAGTCGCGCTTCACCAGCCCCGGCAGCAGCACATTCACCACCGCGATCGCCGCCCCGGCCAGGACGGAGCCGACCAGCAGTGCCGGCAGCGTACCGAAACCGCGCAGCGCCGTGCCGGCCGTCAGCACCCCCAGCAGGACGAGGATCACCCGCTCGGCCCCAAACCGATGCGCCAGCCGCGGCGCCGTGCCGGCGAAGACGCCGAGGCAGAGCACCGGCAGGGTGGTGAGCAGGCTCGCGAGCGCCGGCGACGCGCCCGTGGCGAGGCGCAGTTCCGGCAGCACGGCCGCGAGGCTCGAAAAGACGGGCCGCAGGTTGAAGGCCACCAGCACCAGGCTGACGGCCAGCCCGAAGCGCCGGAGCGGCGTCAGTTGGGCGGGCGCCGGCGCCGCGGCGGCTTCAACATCGACGAGTTCGTCCGCGAGGCCGCGCGGTCGGGGGTCGGGGCGCATGGGTGTGGTCCGGTCGTTCATGCCGATGGTCCCGTGGCGGGCGTGGCGACCGGCGCTTCGCGGGCCGACAGGCTGCTGCCGGCCGAGGCCGCCATCACGGCCGCGATGGCGACGCCCTGCAGCCCGGTGAGGCGCTGGCCGAGCAGCAGATAACCGAACAGCGCCCCCGCGGCGGGTTCGAGACTCATCAGAATGCCGAAAACGCGCGTCGGCAGCCGCTTCAAGGCCACCATCTCGAGGCCGTAGGGAAGGCAGCCCGATACCAGCGCCACCAGGAGCCCGAGGCCCAGCACATCCGGCCGCAGCAGGTCGCGCCCCGCATGGGCGATGCCGAGCGGCAGCACCGCCACGGCCGCCACCGTGACGCCGATCGCCACCACCCGGTGGCCGAGCTGCCCGGCCCGCTGGCCGCACAGGATATAGGCCACCCAGCTTACCGCCGAGCAGAGCGCGAAACCGAAGCCCGCGAGATCGCGCGCCCCATCGGCCTGCGCGGCCGGCACCAGGCACAGCATGCCGAGGCCCGCCATCGCGGCCCACAGCAGGTCGATCGGGCGGCGTGATCCCAGCACCGCGAGCCCCAGGGGGCCGAGAAACTCCACCGCCACCGTGACGCCGAGCGGCAACGTCCGGATCGCCAGATAAAAGAACAGGTTGAGCCCCGCGAGGCCGAGCCCGTAGCCAAGCGTCCAGCCGAAGGCCGCGCGGGGCAGCGGCATCCGCCAGGGCCGCATGACGGCGCAAAGCATCAGGGCCGCAAGCGTCATGCGCAGCGCGGAAGCACCCTCGGCCCCGACGCGGGCGAACAGCGGCATCACCAGCGCGGCGCCGAGCTGGAACCCCAGGACCGCCAGCCCCACGCAGCCATAAGGCAGCAGCCCCACGCCGATTGACTGCCGCCCCATCACCCGCTCCGAAACCGAACCGGCCCCGGTTCCGCCCGCTGTCTAGCAGCTTCAGCCGCGGCCCGACAAACCCGCCGCGCATCGCCTCGCCGGCTTATGGCCCTAGCTATGGAAGGAAGAGGCTCGCAAATCGGCCCGCGCGGAGGGACCCATGGCGCTCATCACCTATCTGACGACGATCCGCTTCGGCGCCGGCACCTTGGCGGAGCTGCCCGAAGCCCTGGCGCAGGCCGGCATCGCCCGGCCGCTGCTGGTCACCGACCCCGGCCTCGCACAGGC
>NZ_JARPVX010000185.1:0-1711 GCF_033947565.1 Lichenihabitans sp. Uapishka_5 | reverse complement strand
CAGAGGGGTCGGGATTGGACGCGAAATGGGGGTCGTCGTTGGAAGCGATTTGACATGTAGGGTCGAAGAGAAGATGCAAAAGATTGCGCGGGCTCGGCCGGTCCGCCAGAGCGGTAAAGCATCCGAAAAAGCGCGGCGCCGCATCGTTGGCCAGCAACACGTTCCAGTGGCGGTCCATAACCACCGCCGGGAAGGGCTCGTTCTGCTGCAGCATGCGCCGCAACGCGGCCGTTACCCGCTCCATCACCGGAGCTTCGAGCCCGGCTTCGGCATAGCGCGGCGCGTGACCGGCGGCGAGCAGGATGGCGTTCCGCTCGCGCAACGGCACGTGCAGCGCCTCGGCCAAGTCGATCACCATCTGCGTGCTCGGGCGGCTGCGGCCACTTTCAATAAAGCTGACGTGCTTTTGCGAGACGCCAGCATCAAGCGACAGATCGAGTTGCGACAGGCCCCGCAAGTCGCGCCAGTGCCGCAGCAGGGTACCGGCCGCTCCCAGGGCCATCCGTCCTTTTCTTGAAGCATTTGTCATGGCGTCTCCTCAGGACCGTCAACCGCGCGCCGGCCGAAGCTCATGCCGGATGCCACGCGTGGTCGCGAAACGCTGGCTCAAGCGGCGGCTTGGTTACATTGGCGGTGTAGTTGGTGATGGTCGAAGCTGCGGTGACGGCGATGACCTCCAACAGGTCCTCCTCGGTGAAGCCCGCCTGGAGGAAGGCAGCGCTGTCGGTCACATCGAGCCTGCCACGCTTCTCGATCAAGGTCCGGGCTAACCGGGACAGGGCCGCAAATGCGGGATCGTTTGGGAGACGGGCTGAGCGGATGGCGTCCACATCGGCCGGCGTCAGTCCCTGCTGCAACGCCAGGGTCGTGTGAAAGGCTACGGCCCACTCGGCTTCGTTCGTCACCGCATTGGTGAGAAGGAGTACCTGGATCTGCGGCTCGGTGAAGCTACCTCCGTGCACGTTGCCGAACAGGCCGACAAGACTGCTACTCAGGACAGGGGAGGTCGCCATGGCGCCGGCGATGTTAGGGATGAAGCCGAAAGCGGATTGAAGCGCATGCAGAGACGGCTGGGACGCCTCGGGGGCCGTGGCCATTGTGTGAACTGGGTAGTGGGACATGACAGGTCCTCGTCGAGGGAAACCGGAGCCAAGCCGTTGTGCGGCCTTGCTGGTGGCGCAGGTGTCGACCTTTGAGGGCCTCGTCTCAACTACCTCAGAGGTAATCGGATCGAAGCGCGATCATAGAGTCGCTCGCCGCGCCTGCCGTTGATCCTCGTACCCTTGATCGTCAGGACGTCTGAATAGCCTCAGACTCATCCCCAAAGCAGCCGGGCCGCTCCCCACCCAAGCCGGTGTAGTGGCTCGGCCTAGGTGACCGTCAGAGGGGGTATGACTCGAGTCTGCTTCTGGCCGGAAGCGGAACGTCAATTTTCGGAATAAATTTGAGGCAGAGCTGTCTCACATAACACTGACGGTTAGTGCTAAATTTCAGGGCACTGCGCGAAGCGGGTCGACGGACTCAGTTTAAGGTATCTAGCCGGCTGTAGGTCTCCTCCGTCTAGACCTGCTTGATCGTAAGCCGATGATCGCGCCCGATCAGGATCGGCGGGTGTTGCTCTCGGCTGAGGGTACGAGGTAGGCGGAGGTTTCGAGTGGTGCCGTCGCGGAGTTGGTTGGAATTCAAGGTGGCGTAGTCTCCGGGGTGCTGA
>NZ_JARPVX010000184.1:0-1730 GCF_033947565.1 Lichenihabitans sp. Uapishka_5 | reverse complement strand
GCCCACCACCGCCATTTCGCCCGCGGGGCCGAAGCCCGCGCCAAGCAGCGCCGCGCCGGCGAGCGCGCCGATGAGCCCGCCGAGGCTGAAGGCGCCATGGAACGACGACATGATGGCGCCGCCCCAGCGCGCCTCGACGTCGCTGGCGTGGCTGTTCATCGACACATCCAGCAGGCCATTGGCGAGGCCGAACAGCGCCGCCAGTCCGACGAGCCCGCCGAGCGAGCCGGCCCAGGCCGGCAAGGCCGACAGGATCGCGAACGCGATGGCGCTTGCGGCCGTGGCGCGGCCGGTGCCGAGCCGGGGCGTGAGCCAGCCGGCCGACAAGGTCGACACCGTCGAGGCGGCGGCGAGCGCCAGCAGCGCCAAGCTGATCTCGCGATCCGACAGGCCGAGGCCCGCCTTGATGCCCGGCAGGGCGGCGGCCCAGGCGCCGAAGCCTGCGCCAAGCAGCAGGAACACCGCGGCCGTGGCGCCGCGCTCGGTCCAGGTGGCGGCCCGGGGTTCGACGGCCGTGATCGCCATCGGGCTCAGAAGCCTTCCGGTCCGCCGTCCGACCGCGGGTCGTGCGTGGCCTCGACGCGGCCGTTCACGTGCCGCACCACCGCGCCGGCATGGCCGAACATTTCCGCATAAGGTTGCGGCCGCAGCGACACCTCATGGCCGGCGCGCTCGAGTGCTGCTACCACGGAGGGGTCGAAGCGGTTCTCCATGTGGGTCGCGGTGGAGCCGGCGCCCCAGGTGCGGCCCCACAGGAACCGCGGCGCGTCGACCGCTTCGGCAAGGCCCTGACCGAGACGATAGCGCGACAGCACCTGGGACTGGAACTGCGGCTGCCCGTCGCCACCCATCGCCCCGTAGGACAAGACGCGCCCATCGTCGAAGGCCGCGAGCGGCGGGTTGAGGGTGTGGAACGGGTAGCGGCCGGGCTCGAGCGCGCGGGGCGAGCGGGGATCGAGCGAAAAGGCGACGCCGCGATTCTTCATCAGGATGCCGGTGCCGGGCAGCACGCAGCCCGAGCCGTATTCCCAATAGATCGACTGGATGAACGACACCGCGAGGCCCTTGGCGTCGATGGCGCCCATCCAGATCGTGTCGCCCTGGCCGAACCGCACCGGCAGGCTGGCCGCGCGATCCATGCGGATGCGCGCGGCTTCGCGGTCGATCACCGCAGGCTCGAGCCAGCGTGCCGGATCGGCCTCCGTGAAGCGCGGGTCGGTGCAGACCGCGTCGCGGATCGCCAGCGCCGGTTTCGCCGCCTCAATCAGGCCGTGCAGATGCGCGAAGCCGTCGCGCTCGGTGACGCCGAGGCGTTCGAACAGGCCGAGGATCAGCAGCGAGGCGAGTCCTTGCGTGGGCGGCGGCGCGTTGTAGACGGTGCAGTCGCGCAGCCGTAGCGACAGCGGCTTCGCCCAGCGGGCCTCGAAGCTCTGGAAATCCGCCCGGGCCAAAGGGCTGCCGATGCGCTCGAGGTCGGCCGCCATCTCGCGGGCCACGTCGCCGCGGTAGAAGTCCGCGAGGCCCGCATGGGCCAATTGTTCAAGGGTCGCGGCAAGCGCCGGCTGGCGCCGGATGTGGCCTTCCGTCGGCAGGGCGCCCTCGACCAGCAGATGGCTCGCGAAGCCGGGGGCCGCCGCGAGCGCCTCCCAGGCCTGCGGGGCGCCCATGGCCTCCGAGCGCGACACCAGCACGCCGTCGCGCGCCTGCACCACGGCCGGGCCGAGCAGCCG
>NZ_JARPVX010000183.1:0-1752 GCF_033947565.1 Lichenihabitans sp. Uapishka_5 | reverse complement strand
CGGTCCAGTCTTCCCCGGCTTCGAGCAGGCCGATCAGCCGGCCATGGTCGCTGTCGCCGCCCATGAAGGCATGCACGCAGCCGGCGAGCTGCGGGAAGCTTTTCAGGTAGCCGCTCTTTTCCAAGGTGCGGCGCGGCAGGCCGGGCGGGAAGTGGATGCGGGTGGCGCGGTCGTCCGCGGCCAGCGCCGCCACCCGGGCCGTGAAGCGCTCGATCACCTCCTCGACGATGCCGGCGCGGCCATACAGGCCATCGACGCCGGTGCGGATCAGCAGCCCGTCGTCGAACAGGGCATCCAGAAAGGCTTCCGGGGAAACGGGCGGCTTCAGCGGTGCGTTCATGGCGACCCCAGGCTCGTGTCGAAGCGGCTCATCGGCAGCAGGTTGGCGGTGTTGGCGAGGATGCGGTCGTTGCCGATCATCAGCGGCGCCGACAGAAGGTCGCGCAGATGGCGTCCGACCGAGACGGGGGTGTTGTTCTTGTAGCCCGCGAGGCCGGTGACCAGCAGGGCCTCGTTGGCGATCTCGACCGCCAGGGTGGAGCAGGTGAGCTTGAGGTTGTTCATCTCCACCGCGAAGCCGAGCGATCGCAGGGCGTCCTCGTCGCGCAGCGCCGCGGCGTAGCGGTCGAGGCCGGCCTCGAGAGCGGTCTTCAACTCGCCGAGCTTGCGCATCGCCCCGGCGAGCCGCAGGCCGCCGGGCGGCGGCGCCCCCGTGTTGGGCGCCTTGCGCATCGCGGCCTTGACGGCCACCTGGGCGCGCCGGGCCGCATCGGCCGCGATGCCGAACCAGACGCTGCCCCACAGCAGGTGGCTGGTGGCCAGCATCGACTGGGCGGCGATCTCGTGGAAGGGTTTGGGGAGGATCTGCTCGACCGATCCGGTGGCGGTCAGCAGAAAGCCTTCCGAGCAGGTGCCCCGCATGCCGAGCGTGTCCCAGTCGCCACGCTGTTCGAGCTGGTAGTCGGCGCGGCGCAGGGCCACCAGCACCTGGTCGGAGCCGGCCGCGTCGGGGCTGCGGCGGGCGGTGACGAGGATCACGTCGGCCTGGCGGCCATAGGAGATGACGCTGGCTTCCTTACGGAAGTGGAAGCGGTCGCCGTCGCGCTCGACCGCGCAAAGCGAAGTGCGCAAATCGCCGCCGATGCCGGCCTCGGTGGTCGAGGAGGCGATCAACAGCTGCTGGGCCGCGACGTCGCGCAGCAGGGCGCAATGCCAGTCGCTTGTTTGCCCGTGCATGACGAGGCTCGACAGCTTGATCTGGTGCATGGCGTAGATCATGGCGCTCGATCCGCAGGCGCCCGCCAGACTGGCGCACAAATCCGTGACCGTGCGCAGGTCGGCGCCGCTGCCGCCGAAGCGCTCGGGCACCATCAACCCGAGCAGGCGCTCGCGGCGCAGTGCCGCCACCGTGTGGGCCGGAAAGGCACCGTCGCGGTCGACTTGGGCCGATCGGGGGTCGGCGACCTCGCGGGCGAGCTCGCGCATGCGGGCCCCGGGCGTGTCGCCGTCGGCCTCGGTGGCCAGCAGCGCCACGGCTCAGACCTTCTCGGGCACGAGCGACGCGACGGCTTCGGCCAGGGCCGCCAGCGTCGTGAAGGTTTTGCGGGTCAACAGCGCATCGGGGAACTCGACGTCGAAGCGCTCCTCGACCGCCAGCATCAGCCGCACCGACCCATAGGAGGTCAGCCCAGCCTCAAACAAATCCGCCGTGTCCGACAGTGTTTCAACCGGACAAGACAGAAGCTCTGCGTC
>NZ_JARPVX010000182.1:0-1762 GCF_033947565.1 Lichenihabitans sp. Uapishka_5 | reverse complement strand
GGCCGCGAAATTACCCCCTCAGGGGGTCACTATTGCGAGCGATTTTACATGCCAGATCCATTTGTGAGAGGGTCCACCCGCCGAAAATGGCGCCGCTCGCATTGGTGTCGCGCGGCATCGCGATGGCGCGAAGATGCGGGCCGCCGGGCACATCGGGAATTTGGTCTGTCATGGCGCAGGCTTTCGGGTAACAGCGGGGCCGGCGGAGGACCGACGTCCTCCGCTCCCAACCGGGCGTCGGGTCGCTACAAGCTCGAATGCATCGAGCCTCGTTGAGGTCCACCCCTTTCCAAGGGCTCCACTCCCCGTCCGGCTCCTTGTCGTGGTTCTGCCCATGGGCGCGGCATCGTGCCGGTGCACCACGGTCGCGCGTTCGCGGTTCGCAACGGCGGGTCCGATGGACTTGAAACGGATGGCGGCATCGGCTTTGAAAGGCCAAACCCATGTGGACCGGTGCGGTTCGTTGCGCGGTCTCGCTTCGAGGTGGCGTCGGAAGCCAGAATGGTCGAGCGTATGTCGCGCTCGGCCGGCACCATGCATAATCACCGAGTCGATAGGCACAAGCGTTGGAAGAACTCTTCAAGACCATCACGCTCTGGCTCGCGGCGGGAACAGAGGCGGCGGCTGCGCTCATTATCGGACTGGCGGCGATCGAGGGTACAATCCGTGCGCTCTGGCTTTTCATACCCGGGGTGTCGCATCGGGACGAGGACGGTCCCCTCAGCGACAAGAAGGAGGAGGTGCGACTCCGGCTAGGACGCTGGCTCGCCGTCGCACTTGAATTCGAACTCGCAGCCGACATCCTGAGGACGGCGGTGGCTCCGACATGGAACGAAATCGGTCAACTCGCCGCGATCGTCGTTCTCCGGACGGTGCTGAACTACTTTCTCCAGCAGGAGATCGACAAGGCGCAACGCCGTGCGCCCGCCACACTGCCGGGCACTGCGTAATCATCGATGGTGCCCGTCAGACTGGCCTTCGTAATCCACATGGCTGCGGTGCTCATCGAGTTTGGCGGCAGCTTGTTCGTGGTCGCCGGTTGCATGAGAGCGCTCGGTGCTCTCGTTCTCAGCCGGGCGACCCACGCGGGGATCGTTCGATGCCGTCTTCTGGTCGCAGATGGCGTGATCGCGGCGTTGGGGTTCAAGACTGCGGCGACGCTGCTGAAGACGATCGAGCTACAGACCTGGAACGCCATTCTGTCCTTCGCGGCCATCTTCGCGCTTAGGACCGTCGTGAAGCGCTTCTTGGTCTGGGAGGAACACCGCCTGCGCTCCCGATCGACGTGAGCACCCCATTGGTCAGTTCAGCTCGGCCTCGACCTTCCGAAAGCCGTGGCCGCCGCACCGAAGCCCGCGTTTATCCAGTTCGCGGCTCCTGAGCAGGCTCCCACTGGTCAACGCAAGGCGAGCGCTTCGCCGGCGCTCAGCATGAACAAGGCCGCCGAGAGCATCAAGGGACGTAAGCTTGCCGTGCTGGCCGGCCCCGGTGTCGGTGGCGCTAAGCTCCTGGCGCTCAAGGCTGCCTTGAAAGCGGAAGGCGCGGTCGTCCACGTCGTGGCCGAGCATGGGGGCGCCTTGGCTGCCGCCGATGGTTCGACCGTGCTGGTCGACAAGCGGGCGCAATGCGGCATCGGTGTTCTACGATGGGGTGTTCGTGGCCGGTGGTGCTGACCCCGCCAAGATAGCCGCGATGGGCCTGATCAAGGGTAAGCCTCCGGTGGGACCCGCCTTGCGGTTGGGGGACGGTTTGCTGACGTAGC
>NZ_JARPVX010000181.1:0-1787 GCF_033947565.1 Lichenihabitans sp. Uapishka_5 | reverse complement strand
ACCCAGCGCAGCGCCGCCTATGCGGCGCTGCGCTGGGTCGGGGCCGCCTACCTGCTGTGGTGCGGCGGCGCGATGCTGCTGCGGCCGCGGCAGGCATTGACGCTCGAAGCCGAACCGGCCGCGCCGCAGGCTTTTCGGCGCGGGCTGCTGACCAACCTGCTCAACCCCAAGGTGGGGCTGTTCTACCTGTCGTTTCTGCCGGGCTTTGTGCCGGCGGGGTGGCCGGCGGCCCCCACCATGGTGGCCTTGACGGCGATCCACATCGGCCTGGCGCTCGCCTGGTTCGGGGTGCTGCTCGGCGGCGCCGCGGCGCTGCGCTCGGCCATCGCGGGCCGGGCCGACGTCACGCGGGGGCTCGACCGGATCACCGGCGTCGTGTTCGTCGGCTTCGGGCTGCGGCTCGCACTCGACCGGGGCTGATCGGCCGCAGACCAGAAAGGCAGCACCATGAAGGTCGCACTGATCCAGATGAATTCCGGGCCCGACAAGGCCGCCAATCTCGCGGCGGCCGAGCGCCTGATCGACGCCGCGGTGGCGGCGGACGCGCCCGACTGGATCTGCCTGCCCGAATGTTTCGACCACCTCGGCGGCACCCGGGACACGAAGCGCGCGGCAGCGGAAGCCGGGCCGGACGGACCGGCATCCCGGTTGATGCAGACCCTCGCCCGCAAGCACCGGGTGTTCATCCATGCGGGCTCGATGCTCGAACGCATCCCCGACGACGCACGGCTGCACAACACCACGCTGGCCTTCGACCGAGACGGCCAGGAGGTGGCGCGCTACCGCAAGATCCACATGTTCGACATCACAGCGCCGGACGGCACCGACTACAAGGAAAGCGCCACCTTCAAGCGCGGCGAGGAGGTGGTGACCTATGCGTGCGAGGGCGTCACGGTGGGCTGCGCCATCTGCTACGACCTCCGCTTCCCGGCGCTGTTCCAAGCCCTGGCCGACCGGGGCGCGACGCTGATCGCCCTGCCGGCCGCCTTCACGCTGCAGACCGGCAAGGACCATTGGGAGGTGCTCTGCCGTGCCCGGGCGATCGAGACCGAAACCTATGTCTGCGCCGCCGCCCAGACGGGCAGTTTTCCGCAGGGCGCCGAAACGCGGCACACCTATGGCCATTCGCTGGTGGCCGACCCGTGGGGCCACGTGGTGGCGCGCGCCAGCGACGGGGTCGGCTGGACCGCGACCCGCATCGACCCGGCCCGCGTCGCTTCGGTGCGGGCCATGATCCCGGTGGCGAAGCACCGGGTGCGGCTGCCGGAGGCGCGGACGTGACCGCATCCGCCCCTAACCTCGACCTCGAGCGGCTGCTCGGCCCCGCGGCACGGCGCACCCCCGCCATGCAGGCGGTGTGGGACTGGCTGCAAGCGGAGGACGCCGGCCTGCCGGACTGGGTCGACCTGCCGCCCGATGCGGCGCGGCGCCTCGCCGACGGGTCGATGGCACGCTGGAACGCCGATCTGCCGCCGGTGGCGGCGGCCGAGGATCTGCTGGTGCTGGGCGACCCGCCCCTGCCCTGCCGGCTCGTCACCCCGCCGCAGCCGGAACCCGGCGCCCTCCTGTTCCTGCATGGTGGCGGCTGGAGCTTCGGCACCCTCGAGACCTACGAGCGCTTCGCCCGCCTGCTGGCGCTGGCCACCAGACGGCCGGTGCTGGTGCCGGCCTACCGGCTCGCGCCCGAACATCCGTTTCCGACGCCCTTGGCGGATTGCCGACGCGCCTGGGACTGGCTCGCCGGCCACGCCCTCGCCAGGGGCGGCCCGTTCGCGGTCGCGGGCGAC
>NZ_JARPVX010000180.1:0-2065 GCF_033947565.1 Lichenihabitans sp. Uapishka_5 | reverse complement strand
GCTCGCGCGCTGATCGACGGCGCACACCCGCCGCGCCCCTTGCGCGGCACCCCGCCGGAGCGCCTCGACGAGGCCGAGGCGCTGCTCGAGGACCTGCTGTCGGCGCTGGAACCGCTGCGGCGGTCCGCCGGGCCCCTGCCCGACTGGGTTGCGGCCCACGACGAGGCCGTAACGGCCCTGACCGAAACCGAGGCCGGCGCCACGGGACTGATCGGCCCGGACGGCCACAGCCTGCTCGACCTGTTCGAGGCGCTCGGCGATGCGGCGGACCCGGCGATCGGCCTCGACGGGCTCGGCTACGCGGCCTTGTTCGACCAGATCGCCGCGGAGGTGTCGGTGCGCGGCCCGGAACGCAGCCATCCGCGGCTGAAGATCCTCGGCCTGATCGAGGCGCGGTTGTTGTCGGCCGACCGCATCCTTCTAGGCGGCCTCGACGAAGCCGTGTGGCCGCCGCAGGTGCGCACCAACGCCTTTCTCAACCGCCCGATGCGGGCGACGCTCGGCCTGACACCGCCCGAGCGCCGCATCGGCCAGGCCGCGCATGATTTCACCATCGCGATGGGCCAGCCCGAGGTCATCATCAGCCGCGCCGCCAAGCGCGGCGGTGCCCCGACGGTGCCGTCGCGCTTCCTGCAGCGGCTCGCGGCGCTCACCGGCGACGCCTGGCAACCCTGCCGCGACCGTGGCCGTCGCTATCTCGGCCTCGCGCGCCTGCTCGATCGGCCGACGCGTGCCGTGACGCTGCCCCGCCCCTGCCCGAAGCCGCCGGTCGCCTTGCGCCCGACGCGCCTCAGCGTCACCCGGGTCGAGACGCTGCGCCGCGACCCTTACGGGGTTTATGCCGACCGCATCCTGCGGCTGCAGCCGCTCGAGCCCATCGGGGCACCGCTCGGGCCGCGCCAATGGGGCACCCTGTTTCACGACGTCATCGCGGCCTTCACGACCGCGCACCCGCTCGGCCCCCTGCCCGACGGCGCCGAGGCCGAGATCCTCGGCCGCATCGAGACGGCCTTTGCGCCCTTGATGGCCGACGCCGCCTTCCGGGCCTTCATGGTGCCGCGGCTTGCCGGCTGGGCCCGGGGCTTCGTGGCCTGGGAGCGCGAACGCCGGGCAGGCCTCGCCGCGATCGCGGTCGAGGCCAAGGGCGAATGGAGCCTGACACTGCGCGACGGATCGGCCTTCGCGCTGACGGCCCATGCCGACCGGCTGGAAACGAGCCGCGACGGCGCCGTGTCGATCATTGATTTCAAGACCGGCCGGGTGCCCTCGCGGCGCGAGGTGCAGGTGGGGTTCGCGCCGCAACTGACGCTCGAAGCGGCCCTGGCCCGAATGGGCGGCTTCGCGGCGCTCGGGCCGGAGGCCGCCGTGGGGGACGCGCTTTACGTCGGCTTTGGCAGCGATGCGACGCTCAACGTCACTCGCCTCGAATGGAAGGACCGCAGCCTGCCCGAGGTCGTCGACGAGCACCTGTCCGGCCTCGTGGCGCTGTTGAGCGACTTTCGCCGGCCCGAGATGGGCTACCTGGCCCGGCCCTATCCGCAATTCGAGGCGCGCCATTCCGATTACGACCACCTGTCGCGGGTCAAGGAATGGTCCGCCAATGGTGGCGACGGGAGCGACGCATGAGCCACACGGCCCCGGTGGTGCCGGAAGACACGCTGGCCCGCCAGCACCGCGCCTCGCATCCGCAAAGCTCCGCCTGGGTGTCGGCGAATGCCGGCTCCGGCAAGACGCATGTGCTGACACAGCGGGTCGTGCGGCTGCTGCTCGGCGGCGTGCCGCCGGCCCGCATCCTGTGCCTCACCTTCACCAAGGCGGCGGCCGCCAACATGTCGATCCGGGTTTTCGACACGCTGGCCAGTTGGACGCGGCTCGACGACGCGGCGCTGACCGAGGCGATCCTGCGCACCGGGGCCCCGCGACCGAGCCCGACCGACCTGGCGCTAGCGCGAAAGCTCTTCGCCCGCACGGTGGAAACGCCGGGTGGCTTGAAGATCCAGACCATCCACGCTTTTTGCGAGCGGCTGCTGCACCTGTTCCCCTTCGAGGCCAATGTGGCGGCCCG
>NZ_JARPVX010000017.1:0-61322 GCF_033947565.1 Lichenihabitans sp. Uapishka_5 | reverse complement strand
GACGGACATCCTGATCGGCTACCGCCTCGCTTCCGCACTTGTGGGTAATTGAAAGCCTCGTCGGACGCGTACCGTGAGACAATGCCTCTCCACTAAAGCGGGGAAAGTCCACCGGACGTAATCTCCATCACAACGCCGGCAGGCGGGTTTAGCAACCCGGAGACTTCCACCTTCAGTTCCAACCAATTCCGCGACGGAACCGTCCCGCACGGCATAGCCCAATCCCGCCGTCGGGGCGCTCCGCTTCGCCGGTTTCGTCGGCGCTTCCCCAAGCCGCCCGGGACGCCGGCCGAACACCGAGACTGGCGCCTCGTGCGTCTTCGGTTAATCGGTTAACAGGTCAGTGCCGTCACTCGGCGAGGACGACTTCCACGCCCGAGAGGTGAAGGGCGGTCGCGAGCGCCTGATCGGGTTTACGGTCGGTCACGAGGCGGGTCACCGCCGACAGGTCGCAAACTTGGTACATCGCCACGCGGCCGAGCTTCGAGCCGTCCGCGATGACGGTGACCTCCTTGGCCTGGGCGATCATGGCCCGCGCGACCATGGCCTCCTCGACGTCGAAATCCATGCAGCCGCCCACCCCGTCGATGCCGCCGATCGTCAGCACCGCGTGATCGGCCCGGAAGCGGCCGATCTGATCGATGGTGACCGAGCCAACGCTGCCGCCGGTGTCGCCCTTGAACTCGCCACCCAGGAGGTACACGCGGCTCGGGCTCTCGGCGTTGTGCAGGTTCCATGCGACGCCCGAGGAATTCGTGATGATGCTGAACCGCCCCCTGGCAGCCAGCGCGGTCGCGAAGGCCTCCGTCGTTGAACCGGTGTCGATCAGGATGGCGTCGCTTTGCTCGAATAAGGCGGCGGCCACGCGCCCGATCGTCGCCTTGGCGCCCGCGTTCTCGGCCTTCCGCTGGCTGAACGGCGCCTCGATGCCGGCTCGCGCGGGTTCGGCGCCGCCATGCACGCGGCGCAGCAGCTGACGGGCGTCGAGTTCCGCGAGGTCCCTCCGGACGGTCTCGCGCGACACGCCGAAGCGCTCCGCGATCTCGTCGACCCTCAGCTCCCGCGTATGCCGGGCGAGATCGAGGATCGCCTCACGCCTGTTCTTCGGTGTCACCCTGTATCCCCGCTGCGGAACCCTTCCGGGCCCCGACCTTACAGCAGTGAGGATGACGCCCACAAACGCCTGAGCGCGCCCGCAGCCGCTAATCCACCGACACGGTGTAGTGACTGGGCTGTTCGCCGGCCAACAATGCAGTCAGGGGGACGAGGATGCGCCGCTCTGGCCGGGAGCGGATGCGTCGCGACCAGATCACCTTGTCGTCGGCCCGGATCGTCAGGGCGCCGGAGCGCGGTTCCGACAGCCTGACCTGCAGCGAATTCAAGGCCTGCTGCGCGGAACTTCTGGCGATGCGCTGGGGTACCACGAGCTTCACCGCCTCGCCGCACAGGATCGGCACGGCGGCGGGCATCGTCCGGCCGGTGTTGGACCACGCCAGGTCCTCGGCCACGGCCCTACCGGCCCGCAGGCCCTCCTGGTAGCACCAGCCGGCGTTCTCGATGGGGCGCAGCAGGTTGCCGGCTGCGTAATAGTCCGGGTCCGAGCAACGCCCGTCCTGGTCGACGGAAGGGCCGCCACTGTTCCGGTCGACTACGATCGGACCCATGCGCATGAGAGACGCCTCGGGCACGAACTGCCCGGTGAACAGCACGCCGTCGCAGGCCAGGCGCTTCGTGCGACCGGAGCCGTCGACGAGTTCGACCTCCTCGACGCGGCCGGTCCCGCGCATGTCGCCGATGCGCCACCCGTAGTAGACCGGAATGCCGCACAGCCGCGGGAACAGCGTTAGGGGCCACCTCGCCTTCCCCCGTCTGTCCTCCTCGACGATGGCGACGGGGCGGATGCCATGGCGCAGGCAGGTCCAGATGGCGGACAGGCTAACCAGTTCGGTACCCACCATGACGGGCCTGCGGAACGGCTTCAGATGCTTGAGGTAGATGTAGGCCTGCAGCGCGCCGGTGTTGACGACGCCGAGGGGGCGGTCGCCCGTTACGCGACGGGCGGAGCGTGGGGCCTCCCTGGCGCCGGTGGCGAGGATCACCCGCCTGGCCTGCACCGTGAGCGCGCCCTCCGGCGTCGCGACCTGCAGCCGGCCCCCTGGTTCGAGCGCCACGACGCTGTGCCGCACGCGCACGTCGACGCCGGCCGCGATGGCCCGCTCCCTCACCCGGGCCGCATAGGTGGGTCCGGTCATCAGTCGTCCGAACTCGCGGATGCCATAGGGCGGATGGGCGCAATGCCGCGGCACGCCGCCCGCTTCCGGCTCCCGTTCGAGCACAAGGACGTCCGTGACGCCCTCCCGGCGCAACGCGATGGCGCTAGCGAGGCCAGACGGCCCTCCCCCGACGACGGCGACGTCGACGTTGACGATCTGGCTCATTCCGCCTCGCCGATGGACAACGGCATCGCCAGCCTGCCACGCGTCAGCTCCGCCAGGCGGGCGCCGCAGTAGAAGCCCTGGCAGCGACCCATGGCGGCGCGCGTGCGCCGCCTGAGGCCGCCGAAATCGCCCGGCGGCAGGCGCGACCCGAAGGCGGCCACGATCTCGCGGTCTGTCACGAGCTCGCAATGGCAGACGATCTCGCCGTAGCCCGACCGCTGCCAATCCCTTTCGCGATGCTCGGCGATGTTGGGGACGGTTGTCCAGGCCGGATCGGCGATCGGCGTCGCGGGCTCCCGCGCCGCGAGCAGGTCCGCCGCGTGGGCAGCAAGGCCCAGCGCGGCCGTGAGCCCCGTCGAGCGGATGCCACCCAGGGTCAGCCACCCCCGGTCCGGCTCGTGCCTAATGCGGTATTCCTTCTTATCGCTCGCCGGCCGCAACCCCGCGTAGGTCGCGTTGATCGGCACGTCGGCCAGCGCCGGGATGAGTTCCACGGCCTTGGCCATCAGCGCTCCGAGCGCGTCCTGGTCCACGGTCGCCCGCGACCGGTCCTCCTGCTCTTCCGCGGTGGGACCGACCAGCAGGTTGCCATAAGCGGTCCGCGCCAACACGACCCCCTTGGTCCGTTCGGTGGGAACGGGCAGCAGGATGGTCGTGAGGAGCTTGGCGGCGGGCTTGTCGTAGACCACGAACTGGCCTTTGCGGGGCCGGATCTCGAAGCTGGCGTCGCCCATCAGGGCAGCCTCGAGCCGATCGCCGAACAGGCCTGCGCAGTTGACGACGAAGTCGCCCTCGACGGTGCCGGTCGAGGTCTCGACGAACCAGTGACGCCCGTCGTGCCGGCCGCCGGTCACCTCGCATCCGAACCGCGCCTCCGCGCCGTTCGCCACGGCCTGAGTCAGGTAGGCGAGTGGCGACGACCATGCATCGATGACGTGCTCGCGAGGCACCAGCAGCGCACCCATGAGGTGGGGCGCGAGCGCTGGCTCGCGGGCAAGAGCCTCGGCTCGCGTCAGCAACGCGACGTCGTCGACGCCGTTCTGACGCGCCTGCGCCTCGATCCCCGGCAGCTTCGCGAGCTCCTCCTCGGTCCAGGCTGCCACCATCGCGCCGGTCTCGAGGAGCGGCAGGTTCAATCGCTCGCGGATCGCCATGAACTCGGCGTGACCCCGCTGCATGAGCTCGCGCTCCAGGCTGCCCGGAGGCGCGTCGAAGCCGGTGTGCAGCAGGGCGCTGTTGGCCTTGCTGGCCCCGGCCAGGATGTCGGCGGCGCGTTCAAGAAGCATGACTTGGTGGCCATCGAGCGTAAGCCGCCGCACGACCGCGCATCCGACGACACCGGCCCCGATCACCACCACACGCATGGGCCATCCTTCGCGGTCATCCACCCTAAGGCTCGCGCAGCCGAAGTCGCGCCGGATTGACTGTTCAGTACTAAAAAAATGACCGTTTTGTCAATCAGAGGGCCACGTGAACGGTTGCTGAGACTCAAAAAGCACGGCCCAAGCGAGAGACCGACATCTCAACGCTTTCTTTCAGCACCGGAATCACCGGAGATCGATTGGTGAATCGGTTAGCCAATGAGACTGTCCCGGCATCCTCAGTGTGCACACAATTAACGCGTTGACCGCCTACAATTTAGTATTGACCGAACGGGCGGTAGAATGCACAGATCGACGACAGTTCGGAAGCCGGGCATGGGGGAACAAACGAACTTCGGTCAGGCAGGATGCTAGCGCGCCGACACTTCACCATGTCAGGGATCAGCGGCCTCCCATGTCGTGATGACGAGTTTGAATGCCGGCAGTGCTACTCCGGTCGTTATACTTGCGGCCTCAGAGTCCGATTGGTAGTCGGCAATGAGTATTGAAGATGCCTGAGCCTCGCTGTCATAGGTAAAAATTGACGTCTAGAGGGATCGTCATCTTTATAATTCGAATTACTGCCGAGCTGTCGTAGTTTGTACGGTGATTGCACAGCTCGTCAGTGCGTAAAGATTGGCCTTACTGGTCAAGGCATTTAGTTTGGTAATCGCCTATGATCTTACATGTTACGTGCCAAATCAAGGTTATTTGGGCGCCGGTCTCCATCGTGTCGTTATACCGATTTGAATAGCGGCTATGATCAACGACAGTGATGGGAGTATTACAACCTAAATAGAAGGCCGCCAGGATGTATATTTCGCCGTGGTGACGACCCACGACTGCATCTCCAGTTTATGAAAAGGGTTCGCAAACGATGTCAATCAAACACGCTATTGTTGCTGCGCTCGGAATGAGCTCGTTACTCGCCATTTCTGCTCCGCAGATTGCGGTCGCACAAAGCTCAGCGGTTTGCGCCCGCACGTTCACTATCGGATTCAGTCATCCGCATGGGGATGCTGCCTTCGTCGTCGCCCTGAGAAGACAGGTTATTCTGAATGCGAAGAAGCATGGCTGCGTGAATATGCTCATCGACAACACGCAGTTAGACAATCTCGAGACGCAGAGAACCGCGCTGGAGAGTTGGGTCACACAGAAGGTCGATGCGATTGTTGTGCTGCCAGTCGATGCCAAAGCCCTTCTGGGCTTGCAGAAGCAAGCTCAGAAGAAAGGCATCAAGTGGCTCACTTACGCTGCACCAACGGATGGAGCCGATGGATCGGTTGGGTTCGACAGTATCGAAAGTGGTCAGCTGGTCGGACAGGATGCCCTTGAATGGGTCAAGAAACACTATCCCAACGGCGGCGCCTCTGCAGCTGTCACAACGCTTCCCACCGAAACGGCTTTCCTTGGCCGATCCAAAGGGCCGATCGACCTATTCAAGCAGGCAAAGCTGCCCGTAGTCTCCACCCAGGAGTGCGGCAACACCGAGTGTGGGCTGAGAATCGCGGAAGACGCACTGCGACAGAACCCGACGCTGCGGGTGTTCATCGGATTCAACGACGACGCCGCAATGGGCGCCCTGCGCGCTTTCACGAACGCGAAGATCAATCCTGACGACGTCTACATCGCAGGCCAGGACGGCACGGAGGAAGGATTGGCGGCCGTTAAGAAGGGCGGGGCGTACCGTGCCTCCGCGGCCATCGATCTCAGCAAGCTCGCTCAGGCGATCGTTAACAATTCCGTAGCGGCTGCGACTGGCGAGTCGGGAAGTAACGATCAGGTCGGCACGGTGCTGGCGACAGGTCGCGACGTGGCGGGGATCGACCGCCTGATTGCCCAATACAAGGAATAGGATCGATGGATGCGCCGCGTGGTCAGGGGCTTCGCTTTTCTTCCATCCGCAAGTCGTACGGAAGTCAAGCGGTGCTGAAGGACGTCAACCTGACTTTGGAACTCGGTCGAGTTCACGCGCTTCTCGGTCCGAACGGGGCCGGGAAGTCCACGTTGCTGGGCTGCCTGAGCGGGGCGGTCACGCCGGACGGCGGCGCCATCGAGATCGCTGGAGTCCAATACGATCATCTGACCCCGACGCAATCCTTCAACGCCGGGATCGGCATCATCTACCAACATTTCCAAGTCATAGGTTCGCTGTCCTGCAGCGACAACATGTTCCTGGGTCGCGAGTTGCGCACCTCGGTCGGGACGACCAACTACGCGCTACAAAGAACGAAGGCGTCCGAAATACTGCGCTCGCTCGGCGTGGTCATCGATCCGGACGCTCTCGTTGAAAGCCTCAGCGTCGGTGAGCAGCAGATCGTCGAGATCGCCAGGGCGCTTCTCAGGCGACCATCCGTCCTGGTGCTCGACGAGCCGACCGCGGCCTTGAGCGAGGGCGAGGTCACGATCCTACTCGGCTTGGTCCGGCGCCTCGCCGACGATCACGGCCTCACTGTGATCTACGTGACCCACCTTCTCAGGGAAGTGATGATTGTCGCCGACACGGTCACAATCGTCCGAGACGGGTCCATACTCTGGAGCAGGGAACGATCCTTGTTGTCCCTGCAAGATATTATCGCCGCCATCTCACCTGATTCGATAGAATCGACAGGGCGGCCTCGCACGACCCAAGGTGGCGATCTCATCGCCCTTCGCGCCTTCAAGACTCCTTGGACCGGCCCTACGCAGCTCACAGTCAAGTCTGGGGAGATCGTCGGGATCTACGGCCTGCTCGGCTCGGGCCGGACGGACATGTTGGAAGCCCTGGCCGGCGCGCGGCCCCATCGAGGAGTCGTCGAGTTGGCTGGCGTTCCCGTCGCCCTCGCCAACCCGCGGACGGCGAGAAAGGCAGGCATCGCGCTCGTCGGCTCGGACAGGAAGGTTCAATCCCTTTTCGGCGAGATGAGCGCGTTGGACAACCTATTGATGCCGCACTACGGAAATCTGTCGACGCCCTTCAGGCGACCGGTCTTCGAAAGACAGGTCTTCAAGCGTATCGCAACCGCCATAAACCTGATCCCGAACGATCCCAGCCGCGACGCCGCAAACTTCTCAGGCGGAAACGCCCAGAAACTGGTGATCGGACGGTGGGCGTCCGAGCTTGGGAATACCAAGGTTCTCCTGCTGGACGAGCCGACGCAGGGGGTCGACATCGGTTCTCGTCGCGAATTATACGATCTGCTGCGGGAATTCGTTGCGCAGGATGGCCGGGCCATCGTCTTCGCCACCAGCGATCCCGAGGAAGCCATAGCACTCGCAGATCGCATCGTCATCCTCGTCGACGGCAACGTCGCCATGATCGTCGATGCCTCGGTCGGCGAAGAGGAGGTCATCTCCATCGCACACGGACATGTACCTCAACAGACAAGCAAGGACGTCCACACGTGACTAATGCATCCGAAACCATAGACGTTCCGGGTCAGACCAGCACGCGGGAGCGTGCCTCCGCTCAGGCTGTCGCGGGCTTTCTTACCAAGTGGCTCCTTCCTATTTCAACAATATTATTGATGCTGTTTTTCTCGGAGATGAGTCCCGTTTTCTTCACTTTGGACAACTTACTCGCCGTGGTTGCGCAGAATGCTCCGACGTTGATCGTGACTTCGGTGTTCGCGTTGCTTCTCATGGCTGGCTACGTGGACCTTTCGGTCGGGTCGATGATGGCTCTGGTTGGTGTCATATCCGGGATTACGATCATCAACTGGGGCATGACCGCGGGCATCTTCGTCGGCATCGCGGTGGGGACCGGCCTGGGCGCCTTGAATGGCGCACTGGTCGGCATCCTCCGGATGTCGCCGATCGTTGTAACGTTGGGCGGTCTGGCTGCCGAACGCGGCATGGCACAGTACCTTGGCCAGGGATCGGTTTATGGGTTTCCCGACCCGTTCGTGGACTTCGGATCCGGTTCGATCGCCGGAATCCCGAACCTAGCGCTAATAGCTGGAATTATCTGTACCGTCGTAGCGGTTACATCCGAATGCCTTCCGATTGGGAAGCGGGTGATTGCGATCGGCGTGAACCCGCGTGCCGCATATCTCGTCGGGGTTCGCGTGACGGCGATCGTCTTTGGCTTGTACACCTTGACCGGCGTGGCTGTCGGTGTGGCCGGTCTGCTCTTGATCGCACGTCTGAACAGCGCACCGTCCGGCACGCTTGGCACAGGCTTCGAGGTCACGGTGCTAACGGCGGTTCTCCTCGGCGGCGTGCCATTCACCGGTGGGCGCGGCAGCATTTGGAGAGTGATGGTGGGCGTCTGGCTCATGAGCATCCTGAGAAACGGATTGATCCTCCTGAACGTCGGAACGGAGGTCAGTGGGATCATAACCGGCGGCGTTCTCGTCTGTGCCGCGGTTTTGGAAGCTTTGCGAGCCCGTCTGAAGCTGAGTGCTTGATACAGGCTGCCTCAATCAGCGACGTAGGGAGAGAAAGTTCCGGGCGCCGTGTGCGTATCTGGTCAGCGCCGCAGGTCTGGCCAATTGCGTCATGTTAATCCGCGAGACGATTACATCAGGCTTTGGTCTGCCCCAATCGGGTGATCCGGGTTGAATGTTATCAGGGTCGGTTCGGTTGCTAGCGTGAGCATGATCGGCGGAGCCGGTCGGGGTTGCGCCGCACTGCCGGCATTTGTGGGCTTGCCGGTCGCCTTTGCCTGACTTATGCGAACGATAGACGACTTCGGTGACCGAACGGTCATTTCTAGTTTCGATAGGCGCCAGTTTAGTCAATCGTCCGCAACCTGGAACTCAGGATCGGGCGAAAACCGAGGAGGAGGGGATCCATGCGTCCGCCCGATCTCACGATGACCTTCGACTATGGAACGACCTCGCTCAAGGCGGCGCTTGTCGACCGCCAGGGTGGCATCGTCGCCAGTGCCAGCGCGACGTACGCGGTCGCGCAGCCGAGGGTCGGCTGGGCCGAGCAGGACCCGCGGCTGCTCTGGGAAGCAGGGGCGCTCGCGGGACGGGAGGCCATGCGGCTCGCCCGCGCCGGCCCGGAGGCGGTGCGTTCGATCGTGTTCGTGGCGCCCTGGAAGGGCATCATCCCGGTCTCGCAGGATGGCGCGGTGTTGCGCGACGCCTTGATCTGGATGGATGCCCGCGCGGCCCCCGAAGCCGGACGGCTCAACGCGGCCTTGGGCGTCTTCGCGGGCACGGGGCAGGAATACTGGCCGCGCCTGATGTGGCTGAAGCAGCACGAACCCCGGACGTGGGCGGGCAGCCGCTGGATCATGGGGGTGGGCACCTACCTGCGTTGGATGGCCACCGGCGCCGTCGTCACGGAGCCGTCCGACGACTTCGTCCGCTCCACGCGGCCCGCGACCCAGGCGCGCTTCGATCGCATCCTCGCCGCGGCCGGTCTTAGCCAGGACCTCGACAAGTTCCCGCCGGCGATTGGCTCGGGCGATGTCGTCGGCGCCCTCACGCCGGAGGCAGCCGGCCACCTCGGCTTCCTGGTGGGGACGCCGGTACGCTGCGGGTTCGGGGATCTGCCGGCCATCACGCTCGGAGCGGGCCCGCTCGAGCCCGGTGCGGTCCACATCTACCTCGGCACCTCGTCCTGGTTCGCCGCCGTGCTGGAGGCCGGATCCGAACTCGACCCCCCCTTGCGCTTCGCGATCGATGCCCATCACGACGGGGCCCTCTACTGCCTCCAGGCGGGTTGCCTCGCCTATGATTGGGTGGTTGACCTTTTGTATCGGTCCGACAGGGCCGAGAAGGGCGACCGCTTCTTCGCGTTCATGGACGACGAGATATCAGCCGTCCCGCCGGGCTCCGAGACCCTGCTCGCGACCCATTGGCTGATCGGGGAACTGCCGCCGTTCGCGAAGAACGCCAAGGGCGTGTACCTGAACCTGACCACGATCCACGATCGGCGCCACATGGTTCGCGCCATGCTCGAATCCATCTGCTACTCGCATCGGCTCTCGGTGGAGCGTTACGAAGCCCAGGCGGGCTGTCATGTCGACGAGATCCGGGCCGTGGGTGGGGGGGCGTCGAGCCCGGTCTGGATGCAGATGCTCGCGGACGTCCTCAGCCGTCCCATCGTGGTTCCGGCCGCGCCGCGGTTCGTGGGTGCGATCGGGGCGTCCAGATGCGCCGGGGAGCGCAGGGTCGCTCCGGCACCCGTCGATGCGCCGACCCAAGGGAGGCGCTTCACCCCAAACCCGGACCACAGGTCGACCTACGACCGCATGTTCGCGGCCTACGCCAAGATCCAGCCCGCGCTCGTGGACCTGTTCGACGCGTTGAACGGCCCCTCCATCACGCAAGGCGAACGGACATGAAGGTCCTCGTCACCGAGCTCCGGCAGGAAAGCAATTCCTTCAGCGCGGCGCGCTCGGGGCTGGCGTACTGGCGGAGCGGCTGGCTGCTCGAGCCGGACGAGGTTCACGCGACGCTCAGGACGGTCGAGTGCGCCGTGGGCGGCATGATCGAGGTGCTCGAGCGTTCGGAGAGGCGCCCCGAGATCGTCTTCGGCCCGGCCTTCTGCTCCCAGAGCGGCGGACCGGCCGAACCCGAGGTGCTCGAAGCCTTCCTGTCGCGCCTGCTGCCCGCGATCGAGGCGAACCTGCCGCTCGACGCCGTGTTCTTCTCCTTCCACGGCGCCCTGCAGAGCACGGAGTTCGACGACGTCGAGGGCGAGGTCGTGCGGCGCGTCCGCGCCGTGGTCCCGCCAGGCTGCGTGCTCGCCGCCTCGCTCGACATGCACGGCTTCGTGCCGCGCGGCCTCGCGGCCTCGCTCGACGTGATCTGCGGATACCACACCTATCCCCACGTCGACTTCGCCGAGACGGGCCGACGGACGGCCCGTCTGGGCTTGGCGACCATCGCGGGAGCCGAACCACCCGTCATGGCATGGGCCCCCGTGCCCATGATCGTCTCGGCCTCGGCCTACAACACGATGGGCGGCCCGTTTCGCGACCTGATCGGGCATGGTCGGCAGCTCGTCGATACGGGCGCGCTCCTCGACTTCTCGCTCTTCCAGATGCAGCCGTGGCTCGATGTCTCGGACCCGAACTCCGCCGTCATCGCCATCGCGCTCGACGCAGAGGCGGCCGCGCGTGGCGCCCGCGACCTCGCGGCGCGCCTGTACGGCCTGCGGCACGCCTTCGCGCCGCGGCTGTCGAGCGTGGACGCCGTCATCGACCGCGCCGAGGACCCGGCCTCCGTCAAACCGGTGATCCTGGTCGACTCGGCCGATTCGCCGAACGCGGGCGCGACCGGCGACAACATGGCGGTCGCCCGGCGGTTGCTCGACCGGCGCTCGACGCTGCGGGCCGCGGTCGTGGTCAGCGACCCCTCGGCCGTGCGGCGGGCCTTCGAGGTGGGCGTGGGCGGGACGGCCGAGTTCGCGATCGGAGGGGCCGCCGACCCGCGCGCCGTCACGATCCGTGCCGAAGGCTACGTGAGGTCGCTCCACGACGGCGAGTACCGCCAGGAGTTCGTCGGGCACGGCGGCAAGGTTTCGCGCCTCGGGCGTTCCGCCGTGCTGCGCTTCGGGCAGCTCGACGTCCTCGCGTGCCACACGATCGTGGCACCCGGCGATCCCCAGCTTTTCCGTGCCTTCGGGATCGAACCCCGGCTGTACGACCTCGTCGCCGTCAAGGCCAACACGTCCTTCCGGGTGGGTTACGCTCCCTTCGCGGGCGAGATCATCGAGGCCGACACCCCCGGAGCCGCGGCCCCCGACATCGCCACCCTGCCGTTCCGCAAGGTGCCGAAGACGCTGTTCCCCTGGACCGACGACGCGAGCTTCGAGCCGGTCGCGGACGTGATCCGGCGGACGCGGGACTTCACCTGAAGCAACCAGGAAGGAGAGCGAACCCATGCGCGTAGCCGCCATCGACCAGGGAACCACATCCACCCGCTGCTTCATTCTCCAGGACGGGGACGTGGCGGAGGCCGCGGGCACGCGACGTCACGCGCAGTTCCATCCGCAGCCCGGTTGGGTGGAGCATGATCCCGAGGAGCTGCTTCGCAACGTTGAAGCGCTGCTGAGGGGCGCGGGACCCTTCGATGCCATCGCGATCGCCAACCAGGGAGAAAGCTGCCTCGCCTGGGACGCCCGCACCGGTGCGCCCTTGTCGCCCGTGATCGTGTGGCAGGACGCCCGAACGACGGCCGAGCTCGGCCGCCTCGACGCGGTCGCCGCGGAACGCTCCAAGGCCGTGAGCGGCCTGCCGCTCGACCCGTACTTCTCGGCCAGCAAGCTCGCTTGGCTCGTTCGCGAGGTCCCCGCCGTCGTGGAGGCCCTCGCCAACGGCCGGCTGCGGCTTGGCACCACGGACACGTTCTTCCTGAACCGGCTCGGCGGCGTCTTCCGCACCGACCTCGCCACCGCGTCGCGGACCGGGCTGCTGGACCTCGACGGCCGCTGTTGGAGCGCCGAGATGTGCGGGTTGCACGGCGTCCCGATCGCATGCCTGCCCGAGATCACCGAGGTCGACGCCGGCTTCGGGCGGTGGAACGGCATCCCGATCCGCGCCTCCATCGTGGACCAGCAGGCCGCCCTCTACGGTCATCGGTGCCGGGCCCCCGGCGATTGCAAGATCACCTTCGGGACCGGCGCCTTCCTCCTCTCGGTGACGGGTGCCTCCGCACCCCGGGAGGGCGGCCTTCTGCCGACCGTCGCGTGGCACAGGCGCGGGGAGACGCCCGTGCTCGCCGTCGAGGGTGGCGTCTACGACGCCGGGGCCGCGGTCGAGTGGGCCCGCGGGATCGGCCTTTTCTCGGCCATGGAGGAGCTGGCCGCCTTCGAAGGCCCTTCGGCGCTCAGCCGCGGGATCGCCTTCGTGCCGGCGCTTTCGGGACTCGCGGCGCCCTACTGGGATCGGCAGGCCGCGCCCCTCTTCATCGGCATGAACCACGCGACGAGCCGGCGCGACCTGGCGCGGGCCGTGCTGGAGGGCATCGCCATGCTGACCGTGTGCCTGATCGAGGCGGCGGCCGGACAGGGCTTCCTGGGTCCGGCGATCTCCATCGACGGCGGCCTGTCGCAGAGCGGGTATTTTGCCCAGTTCCTCGCCTGCGCCAGTGGCCGCACCATCACGGTCCCGGCCATGCACGAGCTTACGGCCCTCGGGCTGGCCGAGCTCTGCGGCGTGGACACGACGCGCGCCGCGGGGGCGGCCAAACGTTTCGCCCCGGCCGGTGGCGTCTCGGATGCGGACCATCGACGCTTCGCCGAAGCGGTTTCGCGCAGCCGAGGCTGGCGCGCGTGAGCGCCTAACCCTGTTCTCGATCCTCCAGTTTAGGAGATGCGTTCATGAGGAAAGTATTCCTGGCCTGCCCATACGGGCACCCTGACGGTGCCGTGGTCGAGGAGCGCTTCGAGCTCTCGAACGCGGTCGCGGCCAAGATCGCCCGCGCCGGGGGCGTGGTGTTCAGTCAAGTATCGATGTCGCACCCGATCAACCGGCACCTCGGCGATCTCGACAAAGCCGGCATAAGCGCACTCTGGGCACCCATCGACCAAAGCTTCATGCAGTCCATGGAGGAACTGATCGTGATTGACGCCCCGGGCTGGAAGGACAGCTCGGGTGTCGCCCGGGAGATTCGTTTCTTCGAGGACCGCGGGCGGCGCGTGAGCCTCTGGAGCGATGTCGAGGCGGAATTTGCCGGCTGAGCCATCCTGGGGGCGTTCCCTCGGCCGGGAAGGTTCCCGTCGCACGCTAATTCGAGCGGGGCACGATGATTGTTGTCGGGAATCCGCATACGCTGACCGAATGCTCGAAAGATGCTTATCGGCCCGACTGAACGGTCATTTTTATTGACTGGTCGGCACGCCTTTTGCCAGGCTGGCCCGGCACTTGCAAGACATCTGTGGCCGAGGGCGCCGTCCGCAGCGCGACCGGCACACGACACTGGAGGGACAAGGCAGATGGCCGAATTGCACGACGACGACGTCAAGACACTCCACTCCATGGGCTATGCCCAGGAATTATCCCGCCGCATGAGCGGGTTCTCGAATTTCGCCATCTCGTTCTCGATCATCTGCATCCTGGCGGGCGGCATCACCTCGTTCCCGCTCGCCATGGCGACAGGCAGCGGCTTCGAGGCCTGCGTCGGCTGGGTGATCGGCGGCGTCTTCGCGCTGGTGGTGGCGGCGTCCCTCGGGCAGATCGGCTCGGCATATCCGACGGCCGGCGGGCTTTACCACTGGTCGTCTATCCTGGGCGGCCGCGGCTGGGGATGGGCGACGGCCTGGATCAACCTGCTCGGACTCGTTTTCGTGGTCGCCTCGGTCAACGTCGGCGTCTTCTCGCTCTTCCAGGGCCTCGTGGCCGGGCCGATCCTGCACATCGCCGGTGCGGCCGACTGGGGCTTCAGGGAGCAAACGATCGCGGTCGTGCTCATCACCGTCACCCAGGCGCTCTGCAACCACCTCGGCATCAAGCTGACCACGATGCTGACCGACTTCTCCGGCTACATGATCCTGGTGGTGGCGATCGCGCTGACGCTCACCTTCCTGTTCTGGGGCGCGAGCTTCGACCTCGGCCGGCTCACGGCCTTCGTCAACACCACCGGCGCGCCCGGCGGCGGCTACGTGCCCGAGTCGCGGCCTGCCTTCATCGCCTTCCTGGTGGGCCTGCTCTACCCCCTCTACACCATCACCGGCTTCGACGCCTCGGCCCACACGGCGGAGGAGACCGTCAACGCCCGCGTGGCTGTGCCGCGCGGCATGCTCCACGCCGTGCTCTGGTCCGTCGTGTTCGGGTTCGTGATGGCGGCGTCGTTCATCCTGGCGAGTCCCGACCTCGCCGCGACCGCCAAGGATGGCGCCAACGCCTGGTTCAACCTGTTCAACGGTCTGCCGGCCCCGACGGTGCTGAAGAGCGTACTGGCGATCGGCATTGTGGTGGCCAACTACATCTGCGGCCTCGCGGCGCTGACCTCGACCTCGCGCATGATCTTCGCCTTCGCGCGCGACGGCGGCCTGCCGGCGTCCGGCTTATGGAAGACCGTCAGCCCGACTTGGCGCACGCCCGTGCCGGCCATCTGGCTCGCGGCGGTGCTGTCGATCGCCGCGACGCTGTATTCGCCCGCCTTCGCGGCGCTGGCGGCCGGTTGCGCGCTGTTCCTATACGTGTCCTACGCCATGCCAGTGGCGGCCGGGCTGCTGGCCGAGGGCAAGACCTGGACCGAGTTCGGGCCGTTCCGGCTCGGGGCCTTGTCGAAGCCGTTCGCGGTGATCGTCATCCTCGGCGTGCTGGTGCTGATGGTTGCCGGCATCCAGCCACCCTTCGACATCCTGATCAATTATGCGATCGGCCTCGTCGTGCTGCTGCTCGCGCTCTGGTTCGGCCTGGAGCGCCGCCGCTTCAAGGGCCCGCCGGTCGGCCGCGAAATCGCCCAGCGCCAGGCTGGGATCGTTCAGGCCGAACACGCGGTCGGCCAGGAGGCCTGAGGACCCGGCCCGGAGCCCGCTGGCCGTCAAATGGGTCTGGCGTACTTTGCGTGCAGGTTCAGGCATCATCCTGCCTCCACTAGGCGTGCCCGCAGGAGGTCGACCTTGGCGCGTCCGTACATCTGGCGTTTGACCAGCTTGAGCTTGGTGACTTGGCCTTCGATCTGCCCATTGAACCAAACCGCGACGACCGCTGCGGGGACAGCCGCTTTGTCTGAGGTGGCGTCGGTTTTCTGGACAGAAGGCCAAGCTATCCCGAACGTGAGAAATGGACGGAAATGAAGACGACACGGAAGCGGTACACGGGCGAGTTCAAGGCCAGGGTGGCGTAGGAGGCGATCCGGGGCGACCTGACTTTGTGTGGATAGGCGTGGAATAGGCTCTGACTCAATCGCGATGCATGTGGGCCTGACGATGTCGGCTTTTGCCGGAGATCCTTCATGGGCCGCGTTCTTCACTCAGCCACCTTGGTTCCGCGCGGCCTGATCGTAGAGGACGTCGAGGTTGTGGACGGGGCCGTGACCATCACGGTACGACCGCCGAGCACATCAGCGCCATGTCCTTCATGCGGCCAGGTCTCCGGCCGCCTCCACAGCCGCTACACACGGCGCCTGGCGGATCTGCCTTCTGCCGGTCGGGGTGTCGTGGTTCGCCTGATCGTGCGCCGCTTCCGCTGCACCGTCGACTCCTGCTGCATGCGGATCTTTGCCGAGCGGCTTCACCCTGATGTCGCGGCCGTTTACGCGCGGCGCAAAGCGCGGCTGGAATGCATCGTCCACCACCTTGGCTTGGCTCTGGGTGGTCGCCCCGCCGCAAACTTCGCCCGTCGCCTCATGCTGCCGGTCAGCAACGACACTCTGCTGCGGACCATCCGGCGCCGGGCTGCTCGTCCCGCCGAAGTTCCCACGGTGATCGGGATCGACGACTGGGCCTACAAACGCGGGCAGCGGTACGGTACGCTCGTGTGCGATCTGGAGCACCGGCAGGTCGTCACGCTTCTGCCGGACCGTGACAACAGCACCGTCGAGGCCTGGCTGAGGCAGCGGCCCGAGATCGGCATCATCGCGCGCGACCGCGGCGGAGGCTACGGTGAGGCCGCCAGACGAGCGCTTCCACAGGCTGTCCAGGTTGCCGACTGTGAAAACGCGGTCAACACTGACCCCGGCTAAGTACCCTATAGATGATTGGAAATGCAAAGGTATTCGCGATTGACAAGGTGTCGTTCTTCGCGCGACGTGTGACCCCCATCAAATGCGGAAAGCCAAGCTTTAACAGTTGGGTAGGCCGGCATAGCGTGGGGTCGATGTTGCGAGCGTTTCCACATCCAGGGTGACCACTCCCGCACTTCACTCGACTTCAGACATTATGTTCACTGTCTGTTCTTCGACAAGTCCGGAGTCAACCGTCTTACGGCACTTGCCTGTGGGCGGAGGTCGTCTGGTCCACGACGGATCGACATCCCGGCGAGACCCGATGCGGGAGTCGACTGTATCCGACGCCGGCCTCCGAGCACGCTGCGAGGGCGTCCGCGGGGCGGGCTGCCGGACGATGTGGAATGGGCGCCCTCCGTCACCTGCGAGATGATCGACGGACGATCGGAGCGCGGCGGCGCGAGTCGGACCGCGCCGAGAGGAAGTGCCCCACGTCGCTATTCAGAGAAAGGGCGCCGGTGTCCCTCAGGTCGGACGGCGTCAGGCCGATGTCGGCCAACTCATGTGCGCTCATCCCGGCCATCAGGTGGAGGAGCTTGCGGTTCGCGTGCACGCGGGCGGGCCAGGCGAGGATGGCCCTCGCCATCCTCAGGGCCCGTAGGAGCAGCGCGGTGCCCGCTAAAGGTGATCCAACGGCCTCGACGCCGGTTCGAACGATGATGCTCATCAAACCCTCCGTTTCGGCTGCAGAGAGCCGTCGCGGTGAACATCGGCGTGAGCGTCTCATCGGTCCAACGAATGTTTGACATGCCTTCGATCGGACATGAGAATGGATCATGCTCGATACCGACCAGCTCCGCTCCTTCCTCGCGATCGTCGACACGGGTAGCTTCACCCGCGCCGCCGATCGGGTCGGTAAGACGCAAAGCGCCGTGTCGATGCACGTCCGCCGGCTCGAGGAGCGGCTCGAATGCGACCTGTTCATCAAGCAGGGACGGGGGACGCGCCTGTCTGCCGATGGGGAACGGCTGGTCGAGCACGCGCGACGGATGCTGCAGGTCGAGGCGGCCGCCCTCTACGATCTGAAGGCCCAGGGCCTGTCGGGGCGCGTCGTCCTCGGCATTCCGGACGACTACGCCGAACCCTTCCTGCCCGACATCGTGGGGCAGTTCTCCCGTCTGCATCCGCTCGTGGAACTGTCGATCGTCTGCCACCCGAGCGTCAGGCTCGCCGAGTGCGTCGCGACGGGCGAGGTCGACTTGGCGGTCGTGACGGGATGCGACCGCATCAAGGGCGTCGAGATCCTCCGCGAGGAACCGTTGTGCTGGGTCGCCGGCGTCCGGGCCGGCGCGGTCGAGGAAGAGCGCCCGCTGCCGCTCGCCCTATCGACGCCCTCCTGCACGTGGCGCAACGAGGCGCTAACAGCCCTGCAACGTGCGGGCATCGCCTCACGCGTGTTCCTCATGTCGTCGAACTATGCGGCGCTGGCGCCGATCGTGCAGGCGGGGCTGGCCCTGACGGTCCTCCCGGGCACGGTGGCGAGCGCGACGGGACATCGCATCGTTGCCGCAGCCGCCGGTCTCCCCGCCCTTCCCAACGTCCGGGTCGGGCTCATCCTCGGCGCGCCGAGCCACCCGAAGGAGGCGCGAGCCATGGCCGAGGTGATCAGGGCGACCATCGGCGGCGCCCCAGTGTCCCAGCGTGCTGTGACACGACAAAATGACGACACGCCAGCCTATCTCGTGGCCTGAACCTCGCCCGCCACGAGGAGTTCACCGAGGCTGAACAGGAGATCGACGTCGCCGACCTTGCGGTCTCCAGGCTTGAGGGGCAGGGCGGTGCACCGCCACCCGGGGATGAAGGGGTTCGACGCTATGGCCGATGCGAGCTTGTCCCTCGCCCATGCCTCGTAGCGCCTACCCACGCGAGAGCCAGCCAGAACTTCGTCGGCACCGAAGCGGGAGATCCACCCCCCGACGCGGCGCATGAGGCTGCCGGCTTGAAGGACGGCCAGGCAGAGGGTCACCTCACCTTTCGCGACGGGAACGAGCGGCATGGACCAGAGCCCCTTGCCGAACGCGCCCTTTGCCGCCGGATCTTAGGTGAGGAACGTCAGGGCGCATGCGACCGCGTCGGGGTCGAACCCGCAACAAGCGCCGATGGCGTCGATCAGACGATCCGTCCTCGTCACCAGAGCCCTCGGGGCGATGATTGCGGCCACGCGCTTCACATTCATCGCCGGGCGTGACAACCCTGGCACATGAGCGGCTTGCATCGACTAATCGGAACCCTCGCGCGCCGACGTCCTTCGGCGATGGTGCGCTACGGAGCCACGATACTCCTCGTGGCCGTCGTGACCTTCGTCCGCGCCCTGGCGCCGCTGTACATCGCGCCTTTCCTGCTGTTCATCCCCGTGCTCCTGGTGGCGAGCCTCGCCGTGGGATGGGGGCCGGGCGTGTTGAGCCTGGCGCTCTCCACCGCCATAGCCGCCTGGTTCTACGACGCCGATGGCACGCTCAGCGGCGCCGAGGTGTTCCTGCTCTGCCAGTACGTGGCGGTCGGCGGCGTGTTGGTCTGGATCTGCCATGCCCTCCGCCGCGCGATCGTCCAGAACGAAGTCACGCTCGACAGGTTGAACGCGGCGAACGGCGTGCTGGTCGAGAACCAGGCTGCGCTCACGCAGGCCAATGAGGCGGCGGAGACGGCGAGGGAAGCCGCCGAACAGGCCAACACGGCCAAGAGCGCCTTCATCGCCAACATGAGCCACGAACTCAGGACGCCCCTGTCGGCCATCATCGGCTACAGCGAGATGCTCCAGGAGGAGATGGCGGACGGGGCGGCCGTGGCCGACCTCGAACCGGACGTGCGCAAGATCGAGGGCAACGCCCGCCACCTCCTCGGCCTCATCAACGACGTGCTCGACCTCAGCAAGGTCGAGAGCGGCAAGATGGACGTGTATGCGGAAGCCTTCGACCTGGAGCCCGTGATCCACGACGTCGCGGCCACGGCGCAGACGCTCGTCGACCGCAAGGGGAACCGCCTCGACGTGCGCGTCGCCCCCGGGATCGGCCGCATGTTCTCCGACCTGACGAAGGTGCGGCAGATCCTGCTCAACCTGCTGTCCAACGCCGCCAAGTTCACCGAGAACGGCACCGTGACCCTGTCGGTCGGGCGCGAGCTGTTCGAGGAGCGCGACCACGTCGTGTTCCAGGTCGCCGACACGGGCATCGGCATGACGCCGGAGCAGCTCGACAAGCTGTTCCAGCGCTTCGTCCAGGCGGACGTGTCCACCACACGCAAATACGGCGGGACGGGGCTCGGCCTGTCGCTCACCAAGGCGCTGGGCGAGATCCTCGACGGCTCGGTCGGCGTCGAGAGCCGGGAAGGCGCGGGGTCGACCTTCACGGTAAGGCTTCCCGCCAGCCACCGAACCGGCGAGGCTCAGCCCGCTCCGGAAGCCGAGGACGTGGGGGCGAGCGGCGGCGATCTTGTGCTCGTCATCGACGACGACGCCGACCAGCGTGCGCTGATGACCAAGTTCCTGCATCGCGAGGGCTTCAAGGTCCGCACGGCGGCCGACGGCGACACGGGCCTCGCGCTCGCGCGGGGACTGAGGCCGCGCGCCATCCTGCTCGACGTCATGATGCCGGGCGTCGACGGCTGGTCGGTGTTGAGCGCGCTCAAGGGCGACCCCGGCCTCGCGGACATCCCAGTCGTGATGGTGACCTTCGTTGAGCAGCGCGCGCTCGCGGCCTCGCTGGGAGCCGCCGACTACGTGATGAAGCCGGTGCGCTGGGACCGCTTCAAGAACGTCATGGACCGTTTCCGACCGCCCGAAGGCGACGCTCTCGTCATCGACGACGATCCCGACAGCCGCGCCCGCCTGCGCAAGGCGCTGGAGCGCGACGGTTGGGCCGTGCGGGAAGCCGAGAATGGCCAGGAGGGCCTCGACAGGCTCGATGCGGCACGTCCGGGCGTCGTGTTGCTCGACCTGACGATGCCGGTGATGGACGGCTTCACGTTCCTGGAGGCCATGCGGACCCGGCCTGACTGCGCCGCCGTTCCGGTCGTCGTGCTGACCGCGCTCGACCTTACCTGGGAGGACCGCCGCCGCCTGCGGGGCGCCAGCCAGATCCTGCACAAGGGCGACGTCAGCATGCGCGACCTGGCCGAGCGCCTGCATGGCCTCACGGCCACCATGCCCCCCTCGGAGATCGGCCCGATGTCGGGAGACTAACTTGTTGGACTGCCACCCGCCCCGACACGGCGACGCGGGTCACGCCATCGTCAATCGACGAGCTGACCAGCCGCCGGTTCGACGGGCGAAGCCGCTTGCCGATGTGGATCGCACGGTTGCATGGAGATCCCAGGCTTGCGAAGGTCGCACCGATGTCCGAACAATCGACTCTGCCTTTGACGGAAGTCGAGCGCCTCCAGGCACTCGACGCCTACGGCATCCTCGACACGTCGGCAGAGGCGGGCTTCGATGACATCGTTCTGGTCGCGAAGGCGCTCTGCCACACGCCCGTGTCCCTGGTGAGCCTCGTCGATAGGAACCGCCAGTGGTTCAAGGCCCGGGTCGGCTTCGACCCGTCCGAGACGCCGCTTTCGCAATCGGTATGCGCCCACGCGCTTCGCCAGGACGACATCCTGATCATCCCGGACCTGAGCGTCGACGCGCGGACGCGAGAGAACACGCTGGTCACGGGCGCGCCGCACCTGCGCTTCTACGCCGGCGCGCTCCTGCAGACCCAGGAGGGCGCGAAACTCGGCACCCTCTGCGTCATCGACACGCGCTCCCGTCCCCAGGGCCTGACAGTCGAACAGGCGGACGGCTTGAGGGCCCTCGCCCGACAGGTCATGGCACAGATGGAGCTGCGCCGCATTATCCACCAACGCGATGCCGCGATGGTCGACCGCGCCCGAGCCGAGAACGTGGTGCGCCGCGACGCCGAGCGGCACCGAGCCATGATCGGGATGCAGCACGGCATCGGCTCGGCTGGCGACAACCTGGAGACCATGCTCGACGCCATCGTGACCGGCGCCATGAACGTCGTCGGCAACGCCGATGGAGTCGTGGTCGAGCTGCGGGAAGGCCAGGACCTCGTCTACCGGGCGGTCGCGGGCGACCTGTCGCCGTTCCTTGGCCTGAGGCTGAGCATGGAAGGCACACTCTCGGGACGCTGCGTCCGCGAGGCCTGCGCGCTCAACACGGGCGATGCGGAGAACGATCCCCGGGTCAGTCCCGAACTGGCCAGACGCCTGGGCATCCGCTCGATGACCATCGCGCCGATCGCCCGGCATGGGAGCATCGTCGGTGTGCTGAAGCTGCAATCGTCGAAGCCGGACGCCTTCACAGAGGCGGATGAGACCATCGTCCAGCTCCTGGCGGGCGTGGTCGCGGCCGGCCTCGGCAACGTCGCGGAAGCAGCGGTGATCCAGAGCCTGCGGGCCAGCGAGGAAACGCTCCGCCTCGCCCAAGAGGCCGGCCGCGTCGGCACCTTCGAGACCGACGTGGGCCGCAGCGTGACCAAGGGATCTGACCAATTCTGGCGATTGTTCGGCTTGGAACCACGCAGCGAGACGCCGACCGCGCTGCTGGAAGCCCTAGTGCATGAGGACGACCGGCATCTCACGACCAGCGAGGAACGGCGTCGTGCCGGGCTCGATGCCACCTCGATCGAATACCGCATCCGCCGCGCCGACACGGGACAGGTGCGCTGGCTGACCCGCCGGGCCGACTACGTGACCGATCGATGGGGTCACCGGCGCCTGATCGGCACGGCCCTGGACATCACCGAGCGGAAGACGGCCGAGCAGGAAGCATGGACCGCCAAGGAAGCGGCCGAGGAGGCCAATCGCGCGAAGAGTGATTTCATGGCGAACATGAGCCACGAGCTGCGCACGCCACTGTCGGCCATCATCGGATACAGCGAGATGCTGCAAGAGGAGATGGCCGAGGGAGTGCCCGCGGCCGACCTCGAGCCGGACATGCGCAAGATCGCGAACAACGCGCGCCACCTGCTCGGCCTCATCAACGACGTGCTCGACCTGTCGAAGGTCGAGAGCGGCAGGATGGAGGTGTTCGCCGAGACCTTCGACGTGGCCCTGATGATCCGCGACGTGGCCGCCACGGTCGATGGCCTGATCGCCAAGAAGGGGAACGCGCTCACGCTGCGCCTGCAGAAGGGGCTGGGCTCGATGCGCTCGGACGTCGCCAAAGTGCGGCAGATGCTGTTGAACCTTCTCAGCAACGCCGCAAAGTTCACGGAAGGCGGGACGGTGACGCTGTCGGCGACCCGCATCGTCGGGACCGGTTCCGACGCCTGGCTGGTACTCCGAGTGGAGGACACCGGCATCGGCATGAGCGAGGCGCACCTGGAGAGGCTGTTCCTGCGCTTCACCCAGGCCGACGCCTCGACGACGCGCAAGTTCGGTGGCACGGGCCTCGGCCTGGCGCTCACCAAGGCGTTCAGCACGATGCTCGGCGGCGACGTGGCCGTGGAAAGCCGTGTCGGTCAAGGCAGCGCGTTCACGCTCATGTTGCCTGCGGAGATGCCGACTCCACATCAATCGCTGCCGAACGAGATCGCCTCTGTCCACGACGGAGACGCATCGCATGCCGACTGAGGTCCTGATTGAAAATCCTTCTCGTCGAAGACCATGAGGAGATCTGGGACTTCCTGTCCCGGCGCCTCCGCCGCCGCGGGTTCGAGGTCGCCGTCGCCGTGGACGGCAGGGAGGGGCTCGACGCGGCGCTTGCCGGCCCGCACGACATCATCCTGCTCGACATGAACCTGCCGAGCCTGGACGGGTGGACGGTGGCCTCCATGCTCAGGGCCGAGGCGAGGACCGCATCGGTCCCCATCATCGCACTCACGGCCCACGCCATGTCGGGCGACAAGGAGAAGGCGTTGGAGGCCGGCTGCACCGACTACCATTCCAAGCCGGTCGGCTTCACCCGCCTACTGGCGCAGATCGATGCCCTGACGGCAGCGTCGCCTCCGTAGCGCAGCGCATCGTTCCAAGCTTCGATCCTCGGCCGACGGCGACGCGAGTGGACGACGGCGTAATTGCTGCCGATCATGGAACCAAGATTCTTGCTCCTGGTTCTTCAATCGTGAAGACCCCTTTGGGAGGACCGGCCTGACGCGACCAAGCGTTGGGGCGGAAGCAGTCCAGCTCCGCATGCGGAGTGAACGCGGTGTTTCGAGACCTCACCGCGTCCGGCCGGCGGCGCGTTGCAGGTGACACCTGTCCCCCGGCCTTCGTCGCCTCATCACAGCGACATCAACGATAACCGAGCAAGCAGGCAACCTCGATAGGGGCTGTCTGCCTCTGACTGCGTTCGGGTTCGCCCACGCCTCGTCGCCTCGGTCCTTCGCACCCAAAAGGATCATCCCATGTCCAAGCACGCCATCACCGCGATCTACGACACGCGCGAATACGCCAACAACGCCGTCCTCATGTTGCGGCAGGCCGGCATCCCCGACGCGGACGTGTCCGTGTCGCCGGAAACGGGCACCGCCGATGGCGTGGAGCCGCGCGCCAAGGGCTTCTGGGCCTCGCTCGAGGACATGTTTGGCGGCAGCGACGACCATCACACATACGCCGAGGGCGTGCGCCGGGGCGGCACCCTGGTCGTGGCCCGGGTCGAGGACGCCCGGATGGACGAGGCCATCGACATCCTGGAGCGGCACGGCTCCGTCGACCTCGAAGAGCGCGAGACCGCGTGGCGCGGCGAGGGCTGGACCGGCGCGTCGGCCGTGACGGGCGGCGGGGTCGCCAACGAGGGCGCGGGCCCGTTGCGGTCCATGGCGCCGGTCGCGTCGACAGAAACGAAGCTGGCATCCGACGGCGTGCTGACGACTCCTTCGGCACAGCAGGCCTACAGGACCGAGCAGGTCCCAGTAGGCGGCAAGGCGGAGAAGCCTTCGCTGCGCGAAGACGTCATCCAGGTGGCCGAGGAGTCGATTGCCGTCGGCAAGCGGGCCGTGAACCGGGGCAAGGTGCGCATCCACAGCCATGTGGTCGAGACGCCGTTCATGCAGCAGGTGAACCTGCGCGACGAGACGGTCAGCGTCGAGCGACGCCCGGTGGATCGCGCGCTCGGGGTCGTCGATCTCGGCGCCGATCCGTTCCGCGAGCGCACCATCGAGATGGACGAGGTCGACGAGGAGGCCGTGGTGGCCAAGACCGTGCGGGTCGTCGAGGAGATCGGCATCCGCAAGGACGTGAGCGATCGCGCCGAGACCGTCACTGACACGTTGCGCAGCACCAAGGTCGACATCGAGGATGGTCGCACCGCCGGCCACGTCGCGGGCCAGAGGGTTGCGTTCTTCGCCGACGCTCCGGCGATGGAACGGGCCAAGGACATGAAGGTCATCGGCTCGGACGGGCAGCATGTCGGCGTCGTCGACCATGTCGACGGCACGACCATCAAGCTGAAACGCACCGACCCGGTCTCGGGCGGCTCCCACCACCTGATCCCGACCGAGTGGGTGCAGTCGGTCGACAGCACCGTGACGCTAAAAGTCACCGCCGCCGTCGCCATGAGCCGCTGGACGGCTGTCTGATCCTCGCCCCTTCGAACGAAAGCCTGGCATGACCGCTCTCAATCCCGCCCACGGCAGGTCCGACCTGCCGCACCTCACGCCCACAACGCCGGCCGAGGAGGCGCGCACCGTCCTCATCAACAACCTGTCGTGGAGCGCCATTTTCGCAGGCGTGGCCGTCGCCCTCGTCACGCTGTTGCTCCTCAACCTGCTGGGCCTCGGCCTCGGCATGTCGAGCGTCACTCCATCGGCGGGCGACAACCCGGCGGCCGCGACGCTGTCGATCGGGGCCGGCCTCTGGTACGTCGTCGCCAGCCTCATCGCCGCCTTCCTGGGCGGCCATGCAGCGGCCCGGCTCTCGGGCCGCGCCAAAGCGTCCACGGCGGCCTGGCACGGCGTGGTGTCCTGGGCCGTCACCACCCTGTTCGTGCTGTACCTCCTGACCACGGCGGTGGGCGGCCTGATGGGCGGTGCCTTCAGTGCCGTCACGGGCGCGGCCGGTGGCCTCGGTCACACAGCGGCCACGGTGGCGGGCGTCAGCACCTCGGCCGGCGCCGACCCGTTCTCGGCCATCGAGAACCAGATCGGCAACAACGATGCGGCGACGCCCAAGACCTCGGCCATCGCGGCCGTGAAGGCGGCCGTCGCCGGCGATCAGGCCCAGGCCGACCAGGCGCGCGAAGGCGCGGCTCAGGCTCTGGCGAAGGCGCAGAACATCCCCGTCGATGAAGCCCGTGCGAGGGTTGGCCAGTACCAGCAGCAGTACCGGCAGACGGTCGATCAGGCCAAGCAGAAGGCCATCCAGGCCGCCGACACGGCCGCCACGGTGGTGTCCCGCGGCGCCCTGTTCGGCTTCCTGGCACTTGTCCTAGGCGCCTTGGCGGGCTGGTTCGGCGGCCGCAGCGGCGAGGTGAAGCCGACGTTCACGGGGACCGAAGTCCGCACCACGCGGATCTGAAGCCAGGAAGGGACATGCACTGCACGTCCCTTCTCATTCGGAGGACGCACCATGAAAGACCGAACGTCACGATCCGCGATCGACGGGGACGAGGCCTTGCGGACGGGTTCCACGTCGACTTCGGCGAAGGCCAACAAGCTTCTGCTGCTTGAGGAGACCGCGGAGGTCTCCAAACAGGCGGTGGTCACCGGCACCGTCCGGGTCTCGACGCACACCGAGACACGTCAGGATGTCGCCGAGGTCGTCCTCGACCGCAACGTGGTCGACGTGACCCGAGTGCCGGTCGGCAGGGTGGTCGACGTTGCGCCTGCGGTGCGGACCGTGGAGGACACGACCATCGTGCCGGTCGTGCAAGAGCGCTTCGTGATCGTCAAGCAGCTCTTCCTGCTGGAGGAGATCCACATTCGCCACCATGTCGAGCGAGAGACCGCCAGCGTTCCCGTCGAACTGAGGCGGCAGGTGGCGGTCGTGGAGCGGGTCGACCCGCTGGGGCATGTCACTATAGTTTCCGAATCGAATCCCGAAAGCCCCGATCAGGGCACCAACCGAGGAGAGTCGCATGGGCATTCTTGAATCCGTTCTCGGCAACCTCCTGGGCGGCGGCTCAAACGCCACGTCGTCCCCGATGGGCTCCGTGCTGTCCAGCATCCTCGGCGGTGGCGTCCAACAGGGCGGGACGGCGTCCTCAGGCCTGGGCGGCGCGCTCGGCGGCGGTGGCTTGGGCGGGCTGCTGTCGCAGTTCCAGAACGCCGGGCTGGGCCACGTGGCCGACTCCTGGGTCGGTAACGGCCCGAACCATCCCGTGTCGCCCGATCAGCTGCAGAACGTCTTCGGCCAGGACCGCGTCAACGACATGGCGAACCAGGCCGGCATGCAGCCCGGCGACTTCCTGTCCCAATTGAGCCAGCACCTGCCCGCGGCCGTGAACGGCATGACCCCCAACGGGCAGCTGCCCGACGAAGGGTCTGTCTCGGTCTGATCTTCCCGACTGTCCCGATCCTTCCTCGATGGAGCTTCCCATGGTGAACCGTGTCGTCGCCGCCTTCGTGGCAGCGTCCTTCCTTGGCCTTCAGGTCCTGCCCGGTGCCGCGTGGGCCGAAAACCAGATGGGCTATCAGACCCTCACGGTCGACCAGGCCAGCGCGCTGCCGAAGGGCGGCGGCAAGCTCGGCCTCAACGTCGGCCGGGCACAGCAGATCAGCAGCGGCGGCATGACCTTCGCGCTGCTACGCGTCAACGGGGTGACGTCCGGGTCGCCTGGCAACAAGGCCGGCTTCCGGGTCGGTGACCAGATCATCGCGGTGGACGGCAAGGTGTTCCCGAACGCGGCCGCCTTCGCGGGATATGTCGGCTCCAAGCGGCCGGACGACCGGATCTCGGTCGACTACATGCCGCCGAACGGCGGTCCAAAGGACGCGCAGCGGGTCGACGTCACGCTCGGGGGCACGTCAGCCACGACATCCAAGCCCTCTCAGACCCAGTCGGGCGGCCTCTCGACAGGCACCAAGATTGCCATCGGGGTCGGCGCGGCGGCCCTGTTCGGCTGCTACAAGCTCGGCTGCTTCTCCCACCGGCGGGCGCCCGCTTCGAACTGACCTGGTGCGCGATGCGCGGAAGGAGCTGGCCCATGGTGAAAATCGGATCGGCTTGTCTTGCCCTGGCGGTCCTCGCGTCGTCGACTGGCGCTTGGGCGCAGGACAAGTATCAGGTGACCGACGCCGAACGGGCCGCCTGCCAGGATGACGCGATCAGGCTGTGCGGCAGTGCGTATCCGGACCAGGATGCGGTGCTGGCCTGCATGAAGACCAACGAGAAGCGGCTGACGCCGGGATGCCGGCCCGTGTTCATTGCCGGTTTGCATCGCCGGGGGATCCAGTGAACCCTCGACATGTCTTCACCGATCGGTAGATTTACATCGGATGGCTGAAGACGACAGAACCGCGATCCTTCCGGCCCACATCGAAGGGACGGTGGAGGCCATCGCGCGCCTCCATGCCGAGCACCGCAAGCGGGCGACAACTTTCCAGACCCTCATCGAGGCGACCACAGGGCGGGTGGGCCGCCCCAGCTTCATCGGATGGCTGTCCGTGGCGGTGGTTGGCTGGGTTGGCCTGAACCTCGTGCTGTCCTGGTCCGGGCATGCGCCCTTCGACGAGGCGCCCTTCGCGTGGCTCGAACTCGTCGCCAGCCTGCTGGCCCTGTACGTCACGGTCATGATCCTCACGACGCAGCGTCGCGACGATCAGCTCGCCAGCCACCGCGATCAACTCACGCTGGAACTGGCCATCCTGGCCGACCGGAAGTCGGCCAAGATCATCGAGCTGTTGGAGGAACTCCGTCGGGACATGCCATCTGTGCGGGATCGCCTGGATTACGAAGCCGTGTCGATGTCCTCACCGGCCGATCCACAGGCGGTGCTCGATGCCATTCAGGACTCGCACGACGACCTGAGCGCCGGAACCGGCTGAATGCAACTCCATGACGGCCGAGCAAGCTAGCTCGGCTGCGCTGCTCACGACGAGATTGGATCCATAATGCCAAAGGCCATCATCTTCGACGTCGACGGAACGCTGGTCGACAGCGTCAAGCTCCACGCCATGGCGTGGCAGGACGCTTTCCGCGACTTCGGTCGCGATCACGACCTGCAAGCCTTGCACGATCAGATCGGCAAGGGCGGCGACCAGCTCCTGCCGGTGTTCATGTCGGCGGAAGACATCGAGAAGGACGGCGAGCGGCTCGAAGAACATCGCGGCAAGATCCTGAAGTCCAGGTACCTCGACCAGATCGTCGCCTTTCCGAGCGTCCGTGCGCTGCTCCAGCGCCTGCTCGACGACGGCAAGGTCATTGCACTCGCGTCATCGGCCAAACAGGAGGAACTCTCCCACTACAAGAAGCTGGCCGACATCGACGACCTGCTCCAGGCCGAGACCTCTTCGGACGATGCCGAAAGGAGCAAGCCCCATCCGGACATCTTCCAGGCGGCGCTCAAGAAGCTGGGGGTCGCGCCCGCCGACGCCATCGTCGTCGGCGACACGCCCTACGACGCGGAAGCGGCCACGAAGGCAGGCGTCAGGACGGTGGGCCTGCTCTGCGGGGGCTGGTCGGAGGCAGACCTCCTGGAGGCTGGCTGCATCGCGGTGTTCCGCGACCCGGCCGACCTGCTCGATCGCTACGCCGCATCACCCCTGTCCGGCGATTGAGCCGACTTCATTCTGGGGCTTGATGTCTCCGACGAAGAGCAGCAAACCGTGACGCCATTCGCCTCGATGTCCACGTCTCGCTTCGGCTTGCGAAAGCTTCTTGGCCCCTTCGCGTCCAGGCCGAGGCTCGCCAGCGGCATCGCCGTGGGCGTGCTCCTGTTCCTCCTGTCCGGCCTGGGGTCGACCGGTTTGGAGCGCAGCACCCGTGCCATCGTGTGTTGGGACGTGACCTGCCTATGGTTCGTGACGCTGACGTTGCAGCACATGCGCGGGCAGAAACAGGCCGACATCCAGGCCCACGTGGCGGCCCAGGACGAGGGCAAGGGGATGATCCTGGCCCTGGTGCTGATCGCGGCGGCCGCGAGCCTCGCGGCGGTCGCCGTGGAGCTGTCCCTCGCCAAGGACGCGCACGGGGCCCTGAAAGGCTTCCGGGTGGGCTTGGCGCTGGCCACCGTGGTCGTGTCCTGGTTCACCACGCAGCTTGTGTTCGCGCTGCACTACGCCCACGAATACTACGCGCCCGACGAAACGACACCCGATGAGACCGACGTCGTCGGTGGTCTGCAATTCCCGAACGACCCGGCGCCGGACTACTGGGACTTCCTCCACTTCGCGGTGGTGATCGGGGCGGCGGCGCAGACGGCCGACGTGCAATTCACCAACAAGCGCCTGCGCCGCATCGGCACCGTGCACGGGCTGATCGCCTTCACGTTCAACACGGCGGTGCTGGCCCTCACCATCAACCTGCTGTCGGGCCTGTTCTGAGAACGAGGTTCAGGCCACCGGCTTCTCCGGAGCCGTGGCGGGCAGGTCGATGGTGAACGTGCTGCCGTGGCCGTAGGCGCTCGCGACCTCGATGCCCCCGCCCAGCATCGTCGCGAAGGCCCGGCTGATCGACAGGCCCAGGCCGGTACCGCCGAACTTGCTGGCCGTGGAGGCCTCGGCCTGAGCGTAGCGCTGGAAAAGCTTGGCGCTCTGCTCGGCGGTCATTCCCATGCCGCTGTCACGGACGCTGAACGCGAGACGGTCCAACCCTGACGCGGTCGAGCGATGCGCCGACAACGCGATGGTCCCGCCCTCTGTGAACTTGGCCGCATTGCTGAGGAGGTTCAGCAGCATCTGCTTCAACTTCGTCAGGTCGGAGCGCATGTGGCCCAGGTCGGGGCCGAGGTCGATCGAGAGGACGTTGTGCTTCTTCTCGATCAGCGAGGTGACGGTCGCGGCGACGTCCCGCACCATGGGCTCGACGTCGAAGGTTTCGAGGAACGTCTCCATCTTCCCGCTCTCGATCTTGGACAGATCGAGCACGTCGTTGATCAAGCCGAGCAGGTGCCGGGCATTGTTCTCGATCTTCTGCATGTCGGGCGCGAGTTCGGCCGAGTCGACGCCGTCCTCCATCTCCTCGCGCATCATCTCGCCGTAGCCGATGATGGCCGACAGCGGCGTCCTCAGTTCGTGGCTCATGTTGGCGATGAAGTCGCTCTTGGCCCGGTTCGCCTCCTCGGCCGCGTCCCTGGCGGCCTCGACGTCCCGCTCCGCGCGCTTGCGTTCGGTGATGTCGCGCAGGTAGGCCGCGAACAGCGGCTCCCCGCCGACCTTCAGGGGCGTGACGGAGAGTTCGGCCGGGAAGCGCTCGCCGCTGGCCCGCTCAGCCTCGACCTCGACGTGCTTGTTGACCGCCGAGATCTCCCCGTCATCCAGGAAGTGGGCGAACTTCTTGAGGTGGCCGACCAGGAAGTCGGCCGGCAGGATCAGGGCGCCGAGTTCCTGCCCCATGGCCTCCGCCCTGGCCTGGCCGAAGACGCGCTCGGCCGCCGGGTTGAATTCGCGGATGCGCGTCTCCGCATCGACCACGACCACGCAGTCGAGCGCCGCATCCATGATGGCGGTCTTCAGCGCGTCGCTGTCGCGCAGCTTGTCTTCAGCCTGGCGACGCGAGACGAACTGTCCGACCTGCCGTCCCAAGGTCTGCAGATCCGTCATGGACTGCCCATCGAGCGTGACGGGCCGCCGGCCCAGGAACTCCAGTACGCCGACCACCTTTCCGTCGGCATGCAGCGGAACCGCGATCTCCGCCCCGGGTATGGCGTGCGGCACTCCGTGCCCATCCGTTGTCGTGCCGCTCGAGACGACAGTGCGATACTCGGTCCAGGCCTGTCCGGGCAGGCCTTGGCCGGGGCCCAGGACGCCCGCATCGCCTGCCTCTGGGACGCGACGTGTCGCCCCCGCTGCGTGCCAGACCCCCTCGCATCGCAGGCAAGCGTCGGACTCTGCATGGACGACCCAGAGCGCGCCGGCGTCCCACCCGAAGCCCGAACCGATCGTCGCGACCAGGTGCCGCGACGACGCCTCCACGTCATCGGCCTCCTGCATCACCTGGTTGACGGCCTGCTGGAGCGCATGTCGTTTGCTGCTGTCACGGCGCATGGAAAGGTCGTCGATCGTGACGACGCTTCCGGTCACCGCGCCGTCGACTTTGACGGCGAAGGAGGAGTACTCGGCGAAGAAAGAGGTGCCGTCCCTTCGCCAGAGCAGCTCGTTCTCAAGCCGGACGGGCTGGCCGGTCCGCAGGGTCGATAGGATGGGACATTCGGACGCGGAATAATGGGTGCCGTCCGGACGAGTGTGATGGATGGCGTCGTGCATGTCCCGGCCGAGCAGTTCACCCACGTCATCGTACCCGAGGGCCGCCAAGGCCGCCCGGTTGGCGAACGTGCACCGCCCGTCGACGTCGACGCCGTAGACGCCCTCGCCGAGTGCGTTCAGGAACTCGGCTCCTCCGTCCGGCAACGAGGTGTGCGCCCTGGCCCCATTCGGAACGTCTGCATTGCGCTCCCCTCCGGGCAAGGTATCGGCCAAGGGCGGCTTCCAATCGGACTTCGGCATGCAGGTCGACACGCGGCATGAGGCAGAGACGGTCCAAGCGTCCCGTCCATCGCACGAAACTCCCTTCACAGATCAAGGCGTCTGTGGAAGTTCAGCGATGCGGAAGAGCTAACAGATCATTCGAGGGGCAGCCACCATGCCGGACCGGGTCGACGAGCGACGAGCGACGGGCGCCTTCGTCGCTGGAGGCGATCAAGGCTCACGACATCGTCGATACCATTCCGACCGGCCTCCTCGTCCTGAGTGAGAGTCTCCGGGTCGAGACGGCCAACAGGGCCTTCCTGCGCACGTTCCAGGTCACGCCCGAGGAAACCATGGGCCGGCTCGTCTACGACCTGGGGTCGGGCCAGTGGGACATTCCCGCGTTGCGGAGCCTGCTGACCGAAGTCGTGCTGCGCGACAGCGTCGTCGAGGGCTTCGAGGTCGAACACGAGTTCCCCGGCATCGGCCACAAGATCATGCGGCTGAACGCTCGGAAGGTGTTTCGCGAAGGCAACCACGTGCCCTTCCTGCTCCTGGCCATCGACGACGTCACGGAGGCCCGGCTCGCCCAGCGCGAGGCCGAGCGGAGCCGGCGCTTGGCGCAGAACATCGTCGACTCGATCCGCGACCCGCTCGTCATCCTAGAAGGCGACATGACGGTCGTGACGGCCAGCCGCGCCTTCCTGCGCATGTTCGACGTGACGCTCGACGCCGTCGAGGGACGCCCGCTCCAAGCGCTGGCGCAGGGTCAGTGGCAGGTGGGTCGGCTCCAGGACCTCCTGGCCCGGGTGGTGCCGGACGAGACGGCCTTCGACGGCTACGAGGTCGAGGACGAGTTCCCGGGCCTCGGGCGCCGCATCTTCAGGCTCAACGCCCGCAAGGTGTTCCGGCCCGGCAACCACGTGACGCGCCTGCTCGTGGTGTTCGAGGACGTGACGGAGGCGCGCCTCCTGGAGCGGCATCGCGACCTGCTCGGGGCCGAGCTGGCGCATCGCATCAAAAACAGCCTGACCGTCATCACCTTCTTCGTGTCCTTCGAGCTTCGCCGCGCCGCGGAGCCGTGCCTCGCGGGCTACCGCGCCATGCAGGCCCGGATCGGGGCCGTGGCCCAGCTCTACGACGTCATCTCCCGCTCGGCGACGCTCGGTCCGGTGCCGGTCGAGCCCTACCTGCAGGGCATCGCGGGAAGCCTGCGGTCGAGTCTCCTGGGCGAGGCCTCACGCATCCGAGTCGACGTGGAGGCGGAGCCGCTGTCCATCGGCGCCGACCACGCCGTCAGCTTCGGGCTGATCGTCAACGAGCTTGCGACCAATGCGGTCAAGTATGCCTTCCCGTCGGGCGCGGACGCATCCTGATCGGGTTCGGTCGCCGTGACGGTGACGTCGCCCTGACCGTCAGCAACGACGGGATCGGCCTTTCGGCGGCGAGCGGGCAAGCCTCGTCGGGCCTCGGATCTCGCTTCATCGACGCCTTTGCGAAGCAGCTCGGCGGCACGCTGGCCATGGCCTCGGGGCATGGCGGCGGAACGACCTTCACGGTGCGGCTACCGAAGACCATCCTCGCCGACGTGCCGGCCTAGTCGCCAACCTTGATGATGGCGCCGATCCTGGCCGCCAGGGCATCCATGGCGAAGGGCTTGGTCATCACGTGCATGCCGGTGTCGAGCGCGGCATCCCGCACGGCCGCACCTTCCGCGTAGCCGGTGATGAACAGCACCTTCAGGTCGGGACGGCGTACGCGCGCCGCATCCGCCATCTGCCGGCCGTTCATGCCGCCCGGCAGGCCCACGTCGGACACCAACAGGTCGATGCGGACGTCCGATTGCAGCACCTTAAGGCCCGAGGCGCCGTCGGCGGCCTCGATGGCCGCGTAGCCGAGGTCCTGCAACACGTCGGTGACGAGAAGGCGCACGGTCGGCTCGTCGTCCACCACGAGCACGGTCTGGCCGGCGAGCGCGTTCGGAACCGTCGGGTGGACCTTGTCCTCCGTCTCGGCCTCGAACCCGCTCGCGTCCCGGGGCAGGTAGATCGTGACGGTCGTACCCTCGCCGACGAGGCTGTGGATCCGCACTTGGCCGCCCGACTGCTTGCAGAACCCGTAGACCATGGACAGGCCGAGACCCGTGCCGACCCCGAGCGGCTTCGTGGTGAAGAATGGGTCGAACGCCCGGGCCACGACCTCGGCCGGCATGCCCGACCCGGTGTCGGTCACCGAGACCGCCACGAACTGCCCGGCCGGCATGTCGCGGAAGCCCGCATGCTGCCAGTCGATCACCACGTTCTCCGACTTGATCGTCAGCCGGCCACCATCCGGCATGGCGTCGCGGGCGTTGATGGCAAGGTTGAGGAGCGCGTTCTCCAACTGGTTGGGGTCGCACAGCGCGTTCCACAACCCGGGCTCGGCCAGCGTCGACACCTCGATGCCGGGGCCGACCGTCCGGCGCACCAGGTCCGAGATGCCTTCGACCAACGCGTCGAAGCGGACGGGCTTGGGGTCGAGCGTCTGGCGGCGCGAGAAGGCGAGCAGTCGGTGCGTCAGCGCGGCCGCACGGGTCGCCGCGCCCTGGGCGGCCCCGATGTAGCGTTCCAGGTCCTTGATGCGACCTTGCGCGATGCGGGTGTTCATCATCTCCAGGCTGCCCACGATGCCGGTGAGCAGGTTGTTGAAGTCGTGGGCCAGCCCGCCCGTCAGTTGCCCCACAGCCTCCATCTTCTGCGACTGCCGGAGCTGGTCCTCCAACCGTTCGCGCAGGGCGGCTTCCTCGCGCTCGGCGGTGACGTCCCGCCCCACGCCGGTCAGCCGCTCGCCGCCCGGTTCCGGCGACAGCGTCCAGCTGATCCAGATCCAGTGGCCATCCTGAGCCTCGATGCGGTTAGTGTAGCGCGCGCTTGCGCCCTCAGACCGCATCTCTAGCAACGTCGCCTCGACCCGTGCCAGGTCGTCGGGATGGATCAGGGCGGGGTAGCCGTCCCTCACGATGTCGGCATCCGCCTTGCCTAGCAGGCGGCCCCAGGCAGGGTTGATCCGAAGCAGTCGCCCGTCATAGTCGGCGACCACGAGCAGGTCCTCGCTCAACTCCCATAGCCGATCACGCTCGCGGGTCCGCTCCACGACCTGCATCTCCAGGGTCTCGCTAAGCGCCCGGTACCGCGCCTCGCTCTCGCTGAGGTCGCGCCGGCGGTTCGCCTTGGCGATGGCGAGCGCGAGCGTCGCGGCCAACGTCTGAAGGAACGCGGTGTCCGAGATGGAGAAGTCCCGTTCGTCCGGGCTGTCGACCTCCAGCACGCCGTAGCGCCAGTCGGGCGTCTCCACCAGCACGTTGAAGGCACGGTGGACGCCGTGTTCGACCAGGAGCTTGGGCGTCCGGAAGCGGGTCTCGTTCGCCAGGTGGTTGGACAGGACAGGCTGCCCGGTCTGAAACGCAAACCCGGCCGGACTCGCGAGGTCGGCGCCGAGGCGCACGTGGCCCACAGAACCGGGGTGCCACCCGAGCCCGGCACGCATGACGAACTCGCCGTCGCTAGGCAGGAACTCCAACACCTTGGACAGCGTGCATTCCATGCCCTTGGCGGCGACGCGGCACGCCTCGTCGAGCACGGGCTGCACCTCGTCGTGCTGGAGGCTGAATGTGGCGAACTCGGCGGCCAGTTCCTGCTGTCGCAGCCGCAGCGTCAGCTCGGAGTTCGCCTCCGAGATCGTCGTGACCGTCATGCCTCGTCGCCTCGTCGTCCAGGCCGTCATCGGTAGCGATGCCACCATGTCGACCGTAACCGATGGGGTTGGGACAGGAGCGTGTCAATCCAGGGGAAGTGTCCTACTAGTAGTCCCTTGGCCAGCGCTTCAGCCGGCACGGGAGGACGTCATGGTTGATTCAGATCGCGTGGTCGGCAAGGTCAAGGAACTGGGTGGAGCGGCGCAGGGAGGCCTGGGCGACGCGGTTGGCTCGCCCGGCAACTCCGTCGAGGGACGCTTCCGCGAGGCGGAAGGTCAGGTCGAGCAGCTATACGGCCAAGCCAAGGACGCCGTCCGGCAGGGCGTCGGACAGGTTGCCGATGCGGCACGGGACCTCTACGGAGACCCGGCCTCCTACGCCCGTCAGCGCAGCGACGTCGCCCGGCGACAAGTCGAGGCCAATCCCCTCGTCGCGGTGCTGATCGCGGGCGCCGTGGGCTACGTGTTGTCCTACCTCATCCATGGGCAGCGCTGAGCGCGAACGGAAGGCGACGATCATGGCCGACCTCAAGCTCGTCGCCCGACAACCCGCGAAGGTAGCGGCGCCGCCTCTGCCGGGCCTGGGAAGCCTCGTCACGCTGGTGGCCATGGTGGTCACCGTGGCCGGCCTCTATCTCGCCCGCGAGGTGCTCATCCCGATCACGCTCGCGATCCTGCTGTCCTTCGTGCTGGCTCCGCTCGTCACGGTGCTGCGGCGCATCCACGTGCCTAACGTGCCGTCCGTGCTGCTCGCGGTCGTGCTCGGGCTGGGCGTGCTCGGCGTCATCGGCGGGCTGATCGGCCTCCAGGTCGCGAGCCTCGCGACCGACATCCCGCGATATGCGAGCACCATCGAGACCAAAATCGGCAGCCTGCGCGGGGCCACGCTAGGACGCCTCGACAGCGTCACCAAGACGGTAACCCAGCAGGTCGCCAAGACGACAGGAACGGCCGAGCCGGGCTCGACGGCGGCGCCGGGCGAACCGAAGCCGATGCCGGTCGAGGTCCGCCAGCCGGCCATGGGCCCGCTCGACCTCGCCAAGAGCGTGCTCGAACCGATCCTGAAGCCCTTCGAGAGCGCCCTCATCATCTTCATCGTGGCGGTGTTCATCCTGCTTCAGAAGGAAGACCTGCGCGACCGGCTCATCCGGCTTTTCGGGTCGAACGACCTCCACCGCACCACGACCGCGATGGACGACGCGGCGCACCGGCTCAGCAAGTATTTCCTGGCCCAGCTCGGCATCAACGCCGCCTTCGGCATCGTGGTCGGCGTCGGCCTCTACTTCATCGGGGTGCCGTCCCCCGTGCTGTGGGGCGTCCTCGGCGCGCTCCTCCGCTTCGTGCCCTACGTCGGCGCCGTCCTGGCCGCGGCGCTTCCCATGGCGCTAGCGGCCGCAGTCAGTCCAGACTGGACGATGCTGTTCTGGACGGCGGGCCTCTTCGTCGTCTCTGAACTCGTCACCGGGCAGGTGATCGAGCCGATGGTCTATGGGCACTCGACCGGCCTGTCGCCCGTCGCCGTTGTCATCGCGGCGATCTTCTGGTCCTGGATCTGGGGGCCGATCGGCCTGATCCTGTCGACGCCGCTCACCCTCTGCCTCGTCGTCCTCGGCCGCTACGTCGAGCGCCTTGAGTTCCTGGAGGTGCTGCTCGGCGACCGGCCCGCCCTGACGCCCGTCGAGAACTTCTACCAGCGCATGCTGGCCGAGGATCCCGACGAGGCGCTCCAGCAGGCGGAACTGCTGCTCAAGGAACGCTCGCTGACGACCTACTACGACGAGGTCGTGCTCAAGGGCCTGCAACTCGCGGCCAACGACGCCCAGCGGGGCGTCATCGACGGCGATCGCATGGACCGCATCAAGGAAAGCGTGCAGTCGATTGTCGACGACCTCGCGGGCCACGACGACCGGGACCCCGCGCCGGAGGAGAAGGAGGCCGCCCAGGCGGTCGCGTCCCAGGCCGAGAAGGACGTGCCGAAGCCAGCCGCTTCCACCGCCGAGGCACCGGTTCCCGAGGTGCTGGCGCCGCACTGGCAGTCGGCCTCTCCGGTACTCTGCCTCGCCGGCAAGGGTCCGCTCGACGAGGCGGCCTCCAGCATCCTTGTGCAGCTTCTCGGAAAGCACGGGCTGGGTGGTCGCATGGCCGAGCACGAGTCCGCGTCGCGCGCCGGCATCGCCAAGCTCGACATCCAGGGCGTCGCCATGGTGTGCATCAGCTACCTGGACATCAGCGGAAACCCCGCGGCGCTCCACTACCTGGTCCGCCGCCTCAAACAGCGCATGCCGGACGTGCCGATCATCGTCGGGCTCTGGCCGGTCGGCGACGCCGTCCTCAAGGACGAGCGCATGCACGCGGTGATCGGCGCCGACTACTATACCACTTCGCTGCGCGAAGTGGTCGAAATGTGCGTGAGCGTCGCCCACGACCACGCCGAGCCGACGCGGCCCTTGGCCGCCGCCGAGTAGCGTCGGCCGCGCGCGATGATACCCGATTGCCGACGTCCTCACGGGAAAACGGTTCAATCTTGACCGGCGCCGCCACGCGATGGCGCATGGGCCTGCTGTAAATCCCTTCCTTGCTCGCAAAACCGCGCGCCGGGTGCAGGGGCGAGGCAGCGCCGTGCTGGGTGATCACGTTGTTCCAAGTGAGCCCAACTTGCGCCCGGATTCAGATCTCGTTGGGGGAGAACGGATCGTCGTGGCGCCAGGCCCAGACCCATTCCTTCACGCTATGATGGCGTCGAGGCCGAGACCACGGGTATGCATACCGTAGACCGACATGGCGCTCTCCACGGAAGGTTTCACGTGTTGGCTGCCGAGGCCTATCGAGCGAACATGATCAGCGACAATACGCTTCGCCATCTCTGCGGAATTCGACGTTCACCCGAACAACGCGCCGGAGGGCGAACCTCCGGCTCCTGCCGTGTTCCGGTATTGATGGAACGGACACCAAGGCCGCCTTCGGTCAAGGGAGAGGCCTGAGGAAGATCAACGTAGAGCTACCGAAGTCCGCCACCGAGCCACACCCTGCCGAGCCGGCCACCTGCGTCAATCCACACGAGGTCCGCCCGCGCGCCGGGTACGAGGCGACCGCGGGACGCGTCGTCAAGGAATTGGGCGGGGTATAGAGACGCCATGCAGAGGACCTCGGCCATTGGCAGACCGACGACGTCGCGGAGGTAGCGCACCGCGTCGATCATCGTCAGGTCCGAACCGGCGAGGGTTCCGTCATCCAGGGTCAGCCGACCGGCCCGTCGCGTCACCCGTCGGCCGTTGAGCTCGAACACGTCCTCCTCGACGCCCACGGTCGACATGGCATCCGTGATGGCGAGAACCTTGCCAGAGCCCCGCTTGGCCCGCAGCGCCGTCGCGATGGAAGTGGGGTGGACGTGGTGGCCGTCCGCGATGATGCCGCACCAGACTTCTGGGTCGTCCAGGATCGCGCCGACGAGTCCCGGCTCGCGGTGGCCGAGCGGGCTCATGGCATTGAAGAGGTGCGTCCCGCAGCGCGCGCCGGCGTGGAAGGCGGAGGCCGCCGTGGCGAAGTCGGCGTCGCTATGGCCGAGGGAGACAATGATGCCGGCAGCCGCGAGCCGCCGGATCTGATCGTCGGAAACGCTCTCGGGCGCGACCGTCAGGAGGAGCGGGCGAACGGTCGTGGCGAGTAGGCGCTTCAGTTCGGCCTCGGTCATGGGCCGGATCAGGGCCGGGTCGTGCGCGCCCTTGCGCGCCTTCGCGATGAACGGACCCTCGACGTGGATGCCGACGCACCCGGGGACGCCCAGCCGCATCGCCTCGCCGACCGCGTCGATCGCCGCGTAGGTGACCTCGGGCCGGTCGGTGATCACGGTCGGCAGGAGGGCGGTCGAGCCGAACCGGCGATGCGCCTCGCAGATGCGGCGCACGCCCTCGACCGTGGGCATGTCGTTGAGCAGCACCCCGCCGCCGCCGTTCACCTGGATGTCGACGAAGCCCGGCGCGATGAGGCCGCCGTCGAGGTGCCGACGCTCCACGTCCCTCGGCAGGCCGTCGCGGCGGCAGACGGCCTCGACGAGACCGTCGGAGACCACCACGGCGACGCCTTCGCGCACCGTCTCGCCGTCGAACACCGCGGCGCCGGTCAGGGCGAAGGTCGACATCAGACGGTCTCGGTCACCTTCTTGAGGCCGCGCGGCGTATCCGGGTCGAGGTCCTTCGCCTGGGCAAGGCCCTCCACGAAGGCGTAGAACGACAGGATCATGGAGAGGGGCTCGGTCAACGGGTGCCCGGTCGAGGCATGTGGCAGGATGGTTCCGACCGGGCTTCCACCGACAGCGAGGAGTGTGGCCCCCGAGTCGTGAAGGCGCCGGCAGATGTCCTGCAGGCCAGGTCGGGCGGCATCGTCGGGGAGGAAGGCGAGGACCGGGAAGCCGGGCTCGACCAGCGACACGGGTCCATGCACGATCTCGGCTCCCGAGAAACATTCCGCGTGCAGGATCGCGACTTCCTTGAACTTGAGCGCCGCTTCGGCGGCGATGGCGAACCCCGGGCCCCGGCCGACCGTGTAGAGGGACGAGGCCTTGGCGCAGGGCTCGATCGCGGCGGACCAATCCGCCCTCGCGGCCTCGTCGAGCCGCGACGGAAGGGCCTGCAAGGCGGCCAGGAGCGCCTCGTCCCCGCTCCAATGACCCAATAGTGCGAGGGCCGCGACGATGGAGCAGACGAAGCTCTTGGTCGCGGCGACGCTCCGCTCCGGGCCGGCCTGCAGCGAGAGCTCGCGGGCGCTCGCCGCGCCCAGGGGCGATCCCGGGGCGTTGACGAGGGCGATCGTCTCGGCCCCGCCATCCCGCGCTGCCTTCAGGAGCGCGACGATGTCAGGACTTCGTCCCGACTGGGAGATGGCAACCGCCGCGGCCCCCGCCAGGCGTAGACGCGCCCCATACACCGACGCCAACGACGGGCCGAGCGAGGCCACGGGGATGCCGCAGCGCATCTCGACGGCGTACTTGAAGAAGGTCGCGGCATGGTCCGACGATCCGCGGGCGATCGTGGCCACGACCTTGGGGTCGAGCTCGCGCAGCATGTCGCCCGCGGCGCGCAGATCGGACCTCGATCCCTTAAGCAGGCGCTCCACGGCTGCCGGCGTCTCGAGCACCTCCTGCCGCATCAGACTGTTCGTTGGCATGCCAGTTTCTCCCGCAAAGGTCTCGGTAGCGGAGGCCGGCCATGCCGGTGCCCCACCTGGTCCTTCGGCGCTTGCGCCTGGGACGACCCCCATCACACCGAAACAACCAATTTGATCGCTAGGCTTGGCACGGGGTGCAGGGTTTGCCTGGCACCCCCATGCCGGGAAGCCCTAGAGGAGGCGCTCGCCGGATGTCGGTTCGAACATCATCAGCTTGTCCCGAGGAAGGTCGACGCCCACCCGGCTGCCCTGCGTCAGCTCCCCGGCCGGGCGACGCACGATCATGGCCTGGTCGTCGAGCTTCAGCGTGACGATGTCCTCCGGACCCGTCGGCTCGACGAGATCGACGCCGGCCGTCAGGCGGGCATTCTCCGCGTCGGTGATCCGGATGTTCTCCGGCCGGATGCCGAGCAGCACGTCCGTGGCGCCGTTGGCCGGAAGCCGCTTGACGGCGGGAAGGTCCACCGCACCCGCCGCGGTCCGGCCGAACGCAAGCCGGTGGCCCGAGCCCGCCGGGTCGATGCGTCCCTTGAGGAGCGACATCGCGGGCGAGCCGATGAACCGGGCGACGAAGAGGTTGACGGGATCGTGGTAGATGTCCGAGGGCGTCCCGACCTGCTGGACGACGCCCTTGCTCATGATCACGATCTTGGTCGCGAGCGTCATCGCCTCGATCTGGTCGTGGGTGACGTAGACCATCGTGCGGCGGATCTTCTGGTGCAGCCGCTTGATCTCCGTCCGCAGGTCCGTGCGCAGGGCCGCGTCGAGGTTCGACAGGGGCTCGTCGAAGAGGAACAGCTTGGGGTCGCGGACGAGGGCCCGACCGATGGCGACGCGCTGGCGCTGGCCGCCCGAGAGCTCGCGCGGGCGGCGGCCGAGCAACGGCTCGATCTGAAGGAGGCGCGCGACCTCGTCGACCTGCCGCTGCGCCTCCGCCTTGCCCAGCTTCCGCATGCGCAGTGGGAAGGCGATGTTCTCCGCGACGCTCATCGTCGGGTAGAGCGCGTAGGACTGGAACACCATCGCCACGTCCCGCTCGCGCGCCGGCAGGGTGGTCACGTCGCGCTCGCCGATGACGATCCGGCCGGAGTCGATTGGGTGGAGCCCGGCGATGGCGTGCAGCAGCGTCGACTTCCCGCAGCCCGAGGGGCCGAGCAGCACCACGAAGGCGCCCTCCTCGACCTCGATCGAGACGTCGTTCAGGACCTTGGTCTCCCCATAGGCCTTGGAGACGGATTGGATGCCTAGTCTTGCCATGGATCGGTCTTCATCCCTTGACGCTGCCGAGGGTCAGGCCACGCACGATCTGACCCTGGACCAGGAGGCCGAGCACGATCATCGGAAGCATGATGAGGCTGCCGGCGGCGGTCAGCATACCCCACTGGATGCCTTGGAAGGTGAGGAACGAGGTGATGCTGACCGGCAGGGTCTGCGTGTTGCGGCCCGTCAGCATCAGGGCCACGAAGAACTCGTTCCAGGTGAACAGGACGCATAGGATCATCGTCGCCACGATGCCGCCCCGGGCGGCCGGGAGGAACACCTTGCGGAACACCGTGAACTCGCGCGCGCCGTCCACGCGCGCGGCATCCCGCAGCTCCCGCGGGATGTCATTGAAGAAGGTGATGAGCAGCGAGATCGCGAAGGGCACGTTGACGAAGGCGTAGACGGCGATCAGCAGCCAATGCTGGTTCAGGGCGCCGATCCGCGACGCGAGGAAGTAGACCGGGATCACGAACAGCAGGGGCGGCGCGATCCGCAGCGACAGGATGAACTTCTCCTGCGATCGCAGGTGCGCCGGCTCCTGGGCCACGAGGCCGTAGGCCGCCAGGCACCCGACGGCGACCGCGATGGCGCTCGACGTGATGGAGGTCAGGAAGCTGTTCGCGAAGGCGTTGAGGAACGTCTGGTTCGCGAGGATCTTGCGGTAGTTGTCGAGCGTCGGCTCGAAGAGCCACACCGGAGGGATGGTGAAGGTGTCCCGCGGCGCCTTCAGCGACGTCGCGACGATCCAGTAGAGCGGGAACAGCACCGCGACCATCAGCACGACGAGGGCGGCGTAGAAGAGGATGCGCCGCTCCATCAGCGGTCTCCGGCCTTGGGGAAGAGGACGCCGTACATCGCCAGCAGCGCCACGTTGGTGAACACCGTGAGGACGAGCGCGATGGTCAGGGCGTAGGAGATGTCGAAGTTCGTGAAGGCGGCCACGTAGCCGTAGTAGTTCAGCGTCTCCGTCGAGAGCGCCGGCCCGCCGCGCGTCATGATGTAGAAGAGGTCGAAGGCCTTGATCGAGTCGATGGCGCGGATGAGGGCCACGACGGCGAGCGCCCGCCGCAGCATCGGCAGCAGGACGTACCAGGTCACCTGCCACTCGCGGGCCCCGTCGACGCGGGCCGCGTCGAGCGGGTCGGTGGGCGCCGACTCGAGCGCCGCCATCACGAGCAGGATGACGAAGGGCGTCCACTGCCACACGTCGGCGATCAGCACCGAGAAGAAGGCGACGTGCGTGCTGCCGAGCCAGTCGACGGGTCCGAGGTGGAGCACGGACAGCAGGTAGTTCGCCATGCCGGTCGCGGGGTCGAAGATGAAGCGCCACGTCAGGCCGACGACGACCGGCGTCATGATGATCGGCACGAGGAGGAGCGTGCGCACGAGGCGCTTCGCCACGAAGTCGCGATCGAGGAAGAGCACGACCGCGAGGCCGAGGACGACCTCGATGACGGTCGCGAGGACCGTGAAGAGCACCGTCCGCCACAGGGCCGCGACCGCGCGCGGATCCGTGAAGATGCGGGTGTAGTTGTCGGCGCCCACGAACACGTCGCGTCCGGAGCGGAGCAGCGACACGTCCCGCGTCGTGAGCCAAACCACGTAAGCGGTGAGCACCGCCGACGTCGCGGCCAGCGCGGTGACGATCGGCCGGTGGAAGAAGCGCGTCGGATCGTCGAGCGTCGTCAAGGGTTGGCTCCGGTCGGGGACCGGACCGGTCGCGGGTGGGTGCCCGCGCCGGTCCGAAGGTGGGTCAGCGCGCCAGGGCGGCGTCGTTGGCCTTGTCGGCCTCCTTCAGGGCGTCGGCGGCGCTCGACGAGCCGGCGAGCGCCTTGGAGACGGCGATGCCCGTGTTGTTGATGGTCTCGTTCGCCTGCGGGATCGTCGGCAGGTACTGCGGGTTGCCGTGGTTGATCGCGGCTACCATCGCGTCCTTGAAGGCCCCGTACTTTTTCGTGAACACCGTGCCATTAAGCGCCGAGAGGGACGTCACGCCGGAGTTCGGGTCGGTCTCCATCGACTTCAGCTGCTGCTCCTTCGCGGTCGCCCAGGCGGCGAACACCGTGGCGGCCTCCTGGTGCTGGGAGTCGGCCGAGACGTAGAGGCTGTGGACCGCGAGCGAGGACGAGCCGCCCTTCGGCGCCGTGGACTGCATCGGCACGGGGACGTAGCCGACCTTGCCGACCACGGAGGAAGCCGCCGGGTCCTCGTTGTAGGCTCCGTTCACCGTCGCATCGAGGGTGATGGCCGCCTTGCCCTGGGTGAACAGGAGGCGGTTCTCCTCCCAGCCGAAGTTCGCGACGCCGACCGGGCCGTAGTCCTTCAGGACCTTGGTGAAGGCCTCAAGCCCGGCGACGCCCTGCGGCGTCGCGAGCGCCGACTTGCCCTGCTTGTCGAGGAACGAGCCGCCGTAGCCCCACAGGTAGGCGGCCCAGACGTAGACGCCCTGGATGCCCTGCTGGCCGCGCATGGTGATCCCGGCGACCTTCTTGTCCGTCTTCTCGGAGATGGTCTTCGCCGCGGCCGCGATGTCGTCGAAGGACTTCGGCTCGCCGATTTCGTACTGCTGGAACAGGTCCTTGCGGTACATCACGAAGGTGCTTTCGCCGTAGACCGGCAGGCCGTAGGTCTTCCCGTCGACGACGTTCGTGTTGAAGTAGCCGGGGACGAAGTCGGCCTTGTCGAAGTAGTTCGTGTGCTTGGCGAGGGTCTCGTCGAGCGGCACGATGGACTTCGACGCGAGCAGGCCGGGGATGTAGATGATGTTGTTCTGAACCACGTCGTAGCGGCCGGACTTCGACGAGAACTCGAGCAGGATCTTGGCGGTGATGTCCTGCTCGGGGACGACCTCGAGCGCGACGTCGATGCCGGTGGCGGCCTTGAACTCGGGCAGCATCTTCTGGATGGCGTCAGTCGTCGGGTGCCCCTCCATGAGGACCGAGAGCTGGACGCCGTCGAACGGCTTGGTCTCAGCCCGGGCCGGCATGGCGACCGTACAGAGGAGTCCGGCCGCGGTGGTCGCCGCAAGAAGGTGGCGTCTGCTAATCATCTTCCACTCCTTAGAATGCGGCACCCGCCGCGGATTGAAGGGACGCCCTCAGGCGAGGCGCACGACCTCGCCGCTCTCCGCCGAGCGGATCATGGCGAGGGTCAGCTCGAGCGAGGCGATCGCCTCCCGGCCGCTGGCCACGGGGGCCGCGCCGCCGTCCAGCCAATCCAGGACACCCTCGAGCTCGCGCTTGAGGTCACCCTCGACGTGGCCGCCGATGGTCGGCCAGTGCTGGGTGTCGACCTCCTGCGAACGGTCGGCGTCGGCGAGGTAGAGGCCACTGTCGCCGCACTGCACCTCGAAGGACGCGTCCGTGCCGATGTACTCGAGACGGGCGTCGATCATGTGCCGCGCCCCGGAAGGCAGGGCCCAGGAGCTCTCGAAGTTTACGACCGTGCCGTCGGAGAAGCGCACGATGGCGGCGATGCTGTCCTGGGTGCCGATTGAGCCGAGCAGCCGGTCGGTCTGCTGCGCGTAGACCGTGACCGGGCGCTGGCCCTCGAGCAGCCACAGCGCCATGTCTACGTCATGGACCGTGACGTGGAGCGCGAGCGGCAGCTTACCGGCGTAGCGCTTCGGACCCTCGGTGCGGGCGCTGTTGCGACGGGCGTAGAGGTGGATGGGCAAGCCCGTCCGTCCCGAGGCGATCAGCTCCTTGGCGTGGGCGTAGCGCGGGTCGAAGCGCAGCAGGTAGCCGATGCCGAGCTTGGTGCCCGCCTTCTCGCAGGCCGCAACGATGGCATGCGCCTCGTCAAGGGACGATGCGATCGGCTTCTCGATGAACAGGTTCACGCCCTTCGCGGCCGCGGCTAGTGCCGGCCCGAGGTGGAGATTATCGGGCGTGCAGATGCTGAGAAGGTCGAGGCGCTCGTTCTCGAGCAGGTCCTCGTGCGAGGCGTAGACCGCGCATCCGCCGAGCCGGTCGGCGACCGACTTGGCCAGGGTGGTGTTCGGGTCCACGATCGCGGCGAGCTCGCAGCCCCTGATGCGCGCGAAGATCGATGCGTGCATGGAACCCATGAAGCCGGCGCCGATGACGGCGACCCTGCGGTGTTGGCTCATCGGGATGGACGTCCTGCAAGTTTCAGGGAGGGGGTGGGCGCGGCTTCCTCGATGAAGCGGCGGGTGATGGCGTCGGGACGCGTGATCGCGCCACCCACGACCACGAAGGCGGCGCCGAGGTCGAGGCACCGCCGCGCCTCGGCGCCGCTCCAGATGCGGCCCTCGGCCGCGAAGGGGACGCCGAGGCGCGCGAGCTCGGCCATCAACTCGAAGTCGGCCGTCTGCTGCTGCCGCGAGTACGGCGTGTAACCCGACATGGTGGTGCTGACGACGTCGGCACCGGCCTCCATGGCGGCCACGGCCTCCGACGCGGTGCTGACATCGGCCATCGACAGGCGTCCGGCTTGGCGCGTTGCCGCGCAGAGCGAAGCGACGCTTTCGGGCCGGGGCCGCGAGGTCGCGTCGAAGGCGACCACGTCGGCGCCCGCGGCGATGACCGCGGCCACGTCCGAGAGGGTCGGGGTGATGTAGACGTCACTGCCCGGTTGGTCGGCCTTGATGAGGCCGATCAAGGGGAGGTCCGTCGCGGCACGCACGGCCGCGATGTTGTCGCGGCCCTGGATGCGGACGCCGGTCGCGCCGCCGAGGATGACGGACCGGGCGAGGGCGGCGATGTGCTTGGGGTCGTCGAGCGGCAGGCCGGGATCGGCCTGGCACGACACGACGATCGTCCCTCGCAAGGTGTCGAGGACGGAGGAGGTCAATGGGCCACGTCGCTGTGGTTTGGCAGCCACCGGCTGCGACTGCCGCAAGCTAGTCGCTATGAAAAATTCCGTCAACAAACATGTTAAGAAGAAATATTACTTCAGGCGCTGACGAGGGCGGCTGCGCCTAGCAGTCCCGCGTCCGCGCCGGCCTGCGCCAGGGTCAACGGCCGGCGGAAGGTGGGTGGCAGGTCCAGCATGGCGCGACGGACGCGATCGAGGAACCCCGGCGCGAGCCCGACGCCGCCGCCGATCGCGATGACGTCGAGATCGCACACGGCCGTCAGGTCGGCGAAGGCGTTGGCCAGATGGCCGGCGGCGTCATCCAGCAGGGCCGACGCCTCGGCGTTCCCACCCGTGGCCTCCGCGAAGACCTCCGGGGCCGTGACGGGCCGGCCCAGCACCTCCGAGCCCCGACGACCGATGGCGGTGCCCGAGGCCAGCGTCTCGAGGCAACCGCGACGCCCGCATCCGCAAGGGGGTCCGCTGCGAACGGCGACCACGTGCCCGACGTGTCCGGCTAGCCCGGCCTGGCCGATCAGGAGGCGGCCCTCGGTGACGATGCCGGCCCCGATGCCGGTCGAGATCGTCACGAAGGCGAAGGTCCGGCATCCGCGGCCCGCCCCGTACCGGTACTCGGCCCAGGCCGCCGCCTGCGCGTCGTTGATCACCAGCGGCTCGACGCCGGTGGCCTCCTTGATCGCAGCCGCGAGTGGGAAGTCGTCCTCGATGGGGAGGGTCGAGGGGTTGAGGGCCGTCAGGCACCCCTCGCGCACCACCCCGGTCGTGGCGACGGCGATCCGGCGCGTCGCCGGGACGGGCCCGATCTCGCGCACGATGGCCTGAACCAGGTCTGCGCCTTTGCCGGTCCGCGGCGTGGCGATCTGACGACGGTCCCGGATGACCTCGCCCCCGACGCTCGCGACGGCGACCTTGGTGCCGCCCATGTCGATCGCCAGGACCGCCTCCTCAGAAACTCCGGTCACTCACGACTCCCGCTGTCTGCGCCGCCATCTCGATGCAGGAGGGATCCTGCCGCCCCATCTCCCCGATGAGGGCGTCGACGATGAGCAGCTGGCTGATCTTCGATTGGAAGGCGCCGCCCGTGAGGGGCGTCTCCGGCCACGATGCGATGAGGGCGATGTCGCAGACCGCCACCAGGGGGCTCTTCGCCCGGTTGCTGACCCCGATCACGAAGCCGCCGTTCCCCTTCGCGACCTCGGCCACCCGAACGGCGTCGATCGTGGAGCCCGAGCTCGAGATCACGACGTGGGTCGAGCCGGGCTTCGACGTCCCGGCCGCCATCACGGCTAGGTGCGCGTCGCTGGACGCGCGGCAGGGTCGTCCAATGCGCGACATCTTGTAGGCGAGGTACTGCGCCGTGATGGCCGAGGCCGCCACCCCGAAGCATTCGATGAAGGTCGCCGACGAGAGGTGCCGCGCCGCCGCCTCGACGTCGGACCGGACGATCAGCTGCTCGGTCTCGCGCAGGGCCACGACGGCCGTCTCCACGAGACGCTGGATGTCGTCGGCCGGCGTGCCGGCGTCGGCGCTCCGCTGATCGGTCGCGAGCTCCTTCGCCAGGGTGAGCTTGAAGTCCTGGAACCCGGTGAAGCCCTGGTCGCGGCAGAAGCGCATGACGCTCGCCTCCGAGGAGCCCGAGACTTCGGCGAGCTCGGTGATGCTCTGGTAGAGTGCGGCCTCGGGGTGGGCGAGCACGGTCTCGGCGACGCGCGCGAGGGCGGGCGTCATGTCGCTCGCCAGCGACCTCAAGGTTGCGATCAAAGCCTGCGCCATCGTCGTCTCCGTGCCTGCACGGGCGGCTTATACGTGTTCGGCGAGCCAGGGTGCAGGGCCGCCGAATGCGAGGTCGGCCAGCCTGACCGCGTCGTCGTCGCCCTGGACGAGACCGAGGCGCCGGAGACGGGACGCGCTGCGGAAGCCCGTGAACAGCGTGGCGAAGGTGTGTGCATGGAGCGTCAGCCCCGGCGCGCCGGCGGATCGCTCGCGGACGTGCGGGACGCCGGCGGAGAGCTCGAGCGCGATATCCGACCGCGTCCCGTCCGCGGCGATGATGCAGAGGCCAAGGTGGCCGTCACGCAGCACGTAGCCGCGCCGCTCGAGCGCGACCTTCGGGTCCGCGATCCGAGCGAGCCATTCCTCCTGGTGCGCGATGCGCCAGCCCTTGTCCGGCATCGCGGCCACGAGGTCGTCGTGCGGGCCGCCGTGCCATCTGACGCGCGGGTAGACGGAGCGGAAGCGGCCGAAGAGCGCGAGCAGGCCCGTCGCAGCGTCGAGGTCCGCGGCATGCCAGTCACGGATGGTCAGGCAGTCGGTGTCGCTCGCGTCGATGATCGCGTAGGCAACAGCCAGGTCGCCTGCCGCCGCGTAGGCCCGCAGCGCATGCGACGGGGCACGAAGGAGCTCCCTCCAGTGCCGGTCCGTGCGGTCGAGGAGGCCGGCCTCCTGGGACGTCTTGCGGTCGTAGGCGCGCCGGATGGCGGGATCGCCCGCTTCCACCTCACGGAACTGAAGGTCGGCCCAGGCGGGGAGCGCCAACGTGTCGGCCTCGTAGATCATCTCGCTTCCGGCGAGCTCGAACCCGCACTTCCGGTAGACGGGCCGCGCCGAGGCGAAGAGCGTCACCATGGCGGCTCCCCGCGACGACGCCGCGGCGCAGAGCGCGTCGACCAGCGGCCTCGCCAGCCCGCGTCCTCGCGCTTCGGGCGCGATCGCGACGTGCGCGACGTTGGCCGCCGGGACCCAGCCGCCGCCGAACCGATGCCGCGCGTCGAGGAGCGCGGCGCAGGCCGCGGGCCGGCCCGCCACCCTCGCCACGAAGAACGCGTCAATGCCCACGTGCTCGAGATACTCCGCCGAGCGCGTCGGCGTGAAGCCGAACGCCATCCCGAGCAGCGCAGCGACGTCGGAGGCGTCCGCGGCTTCCGCCGGTGCCATGCTGAGATCCGTCATGACATATTTTTTCATTGCGAAGGATTTGTCGAAGGAATACTCCATGAACATGGACCCGCCGTCAAGGATCCGAGACTGGATCCCTGGACAGGCGCCGAGGTCACGGTGGTGTTGTCGAGGAGGACGGAGGAATGCCGATGCTGCGAACCCTGCGTGACGCTATGGCGGGCACGGCCCTGCTCCTCGCCGCATCCATCCCGGCACAAGCCGAGGTCACAGTGGCGGGCTGGCCAGGTGGTCCTGAGGAGATCGCGCTTCGCAAAGCGGCCGAGATCTATAACGACGCGCCTGGACGCACGGACGAGGACAAGGTCAAGCTGCTGTTCTTCAATCGAGAGGGCTTCTTCGACAAGCTCCAGGCGGACCTCGCGGCTGGTTCGACCACCTTCGACGTCAACCTCGTCGCCACCTACTCGCTCGGCAAGTACGCACCCTTCATGGATCCTCTGACCCTGCCGGCCTCCGCGGCCGACACCTTCTCGCCCACTGTGCTGAAGACCATGCAGTACGACGGCAAGCAGTTCGGCGTGCCGACCGACCTATCCATGCACTTCATGTATGTTCGCAAGGACCTCATGGACAAGCTCCTGTCCGACGACGCGTGGAAGAAGACCTACGGCGAGATCGCGGAGAAGCACCTCGGCAAGGCGCTCGCGCCCAAGGCGCCTGACGACTGGAACTGGGACGACTACGCCGCTACGGCCCTGTTCTTCACCAAGGCCGTGAACCCGAAGAGCCCGGTGCGCTACGGCACGGTTCTGCAGATGAAAAACCTTTTGTTCAACATGATGGTGTTCGGGTCGGTGCCGCGATCCTACGGCGGCAACTGGATGGACGGGTCGGGCAAGGTCACGATCGACTCCGCCGCCTATCGCATCGCGCTCGAGCTCTACAAGAAGCTCTACGACGCCGGCGCCACGCCGAAGGACTCGCTCTCCTACGAGTTCCCCGAGACGAACGCCGCCTTCGGATCGGGTCAGGTCGCGACCATGCTGCAGTGGAACGCCGCGGCCGCCGACCTCGACAACAAGGACAAGGCGCCGACGCTCGCGGGCAAGGTCGAGACCGTCGCCCCGCCCGCCGGTCCCGCCGGTCGGTTCACCCACATCCACAGCCTGGGGCTCGGGCTCAACAAGGCCTCGACCCACAAGGAGGCGGCGCTCAAGTTCCTGACCTGGCTCGCCACCCCGGAGGCGATGACGGATTACGCGCAGGCCGGCGGCTCGCCCGCCCTGTCGGACGCGGTGGTGGCCAAGGTCCCGAACCGCCCGGACCTCGTGAAGCTCGGCCGCTTCGCGGGCCAGTACGGCTTCGTCATGGATGGCGGCACCTCCGCCAACGCGCTGCAGGTCTACGAGGCGCAGGCGAAAGCCTTCACGGGCTTCTGGGGTGGCACCGACACGCTCGACGGCGCCCTGAAGCAGGCCGACGAGGCGATGACGAAGCTGCTGAAGCCCTGAGGGCCAGGGTCCGAGCGACACGAAATCGCGCCCGGCCGCGCGCCGGGCACCCCCGCGGTGACCCCGGTCGCCGCCGCCGCACACGCACCGCCGCGACGACCGCGGTGCCGACGGCCTGATCGGCAGCGCCCATGGCATCCATCATAGCCGCTCACGGCATCCTGCCGCGCCGCGACGGCCTCGTGCTGATCGCCCCGCTGACGCTGTTCCTGCTCGCCATGCTGGGGCTGCCGTTCGCCATCGACATCGTCTACGCGCTGTCGCACGTCACCTTCGAGAACATCCGACATCCCCAATTCGAGGGTCTCGGCAACTTCGCGACCGTGCTCCGCGACCCCGCCTTCTGGCAGGCCATGTGGTTCTCGCTCCGCTTCGCGCTCCTGACCGCGACGGCGCAGCTCGTCATCGGCCTCGGCCTCGCCATCTTCCTGGCACCGCTGTTCGCGCTCATCCCGTCCCTGATGGCCATCCTGATGCTGCCGATGATGATGGCGCCGGCGCTCGTCGGCCTAATGTACCGGCTGCTGCTGCAGGAGTTCGTCGGCATCGTGCCGAACACCTGGGCCGCCTGGTTCGGCGACAGCCCGGCCTTCCTCAGCCCGGGCACGGCCTTCTGGACGCTCTCGACCATCGAGATCCTGCAATGGACGCCCTTCGCGCTGCTGATCCTCTACTCGGCCTACGCGGCGATCCCGGGCGAGATCCGCGAGGCGGCGGCCCTCGACGGCGCAGGGCCGCTGCGGCGCCTCGTCCTGATCGACCTGCCCTGGATGGCGCCGACGCTGGCCATCACGTTCTTCTTCCGCTTCATCGACGGCTTCCGCGTTTTCGACAACGTCTACGTGCTGACCGGGACGGGCGCGGGCGGAAGCACCACGACGATCAGCATCTTCATCTACGAGGCCTTCTTCCGCCACAACGACATCGGCGTCGCGGTGGCGGCCTCGCTGATCCTGCTCGCCCTTTCGTTCGCGGTGCTGACGGGCCTGATGCGTCTCGCGGGAGGTCGGCGATGAGGGTGCGTCACGGATGGATGGCCCTGCGGGTCGCGGTCTTCGCGCTCGCCGCCTTCACGTTCAACTTCCCCCTCATCGCGACCGTCGTGACCTCGCTGAAAGGTGAGGCCGAGATCAACGAGAACCCCACCCTGAGCATCGCCGCGCCCACCCTCGACAACTATGCCCAGGTGCACGCGGCGTCGGATCGCTTCGACATCCTGCACTACCTGTTCAACAGCATCGTATCGGCCGGCCTCGGGGCGCTCCTCGCCCTGATCCTCGCCTTCCCGGCCGCCTACGCGGTGGCACGGTCGGGCGTCGGCGCGCGATGGCTGCTGCCGATCGTCACCAATCTGCGGGCGGTCCCCCTCATCATCTTCGCGATCCCGATCTATCTCGTCTACCAGGGCGTTCACCTGCTCGACACCCGGATCGGCCTCGCGCTCATCCTGTGCCTCGTCAACCTGCCGCTCGTGCTGGTGCTCCTCGTCAACGCGCTCGTCGACCTGCCGCTCGCGGTCGAGGAGGCGGCGCGGATGGACGGGGCTAGCACGGCGGGGATGATGCTGCATGTCGTGCTGCCCCTCACGGCGCCGGCCATCGCCTCCGCGCTGGTGCTCTCCTTCATCTACAGCTGGAACGAGTAGCTTTTCGGCCTGATGCTGACGACGGAGCGCGCCGTGCCGATCACTGTGGGCGCCTCGTTCTTCTTCTCGGCCAGCGGCGGCGGGATCCGCTGGGGCGTCGCGGCGGCCGTCATGGTGGTGAGCGTCCTGCCGCCGCTCGCGCTCAGCCTCTTCGCCTACCGCTTCATCGGGCGGGCCCTCACGGCTGGCGCCGTGAAGGGCTGAAGCGCGCGGGCTGAACCAAGCTTCGGCCGGCCGGCTTCAGCTGCCATCCGGGTCGTCGATAACGGCGGAGACGGACCATCCAAGCGCGCTCCGAAAGCCTCAGGGGTTTGGCAGCGTAGCTCGCACGACTGAAGGAACGCGCTAACGCATGGCTGAGGCGACGGATCGCATAACGACCGGCAGCCAACAAGTCCTCAGCCGTTACCTCGCTCGGCCGGCACGGGCCACGCCGTTGTGGACGTTTCCATTGTCGAATGGGTTGATCACGATCTGGGAAATCCACGATTCCCTCTCCAAGCAACGTCTTGGTCACGAGGGCGGCGCCGGAATTCCGGCACACCGCGTGGGCCCGGCGATCCCGTCGTTAGTCAGTGGATCAGCGTGGGGTACCTCCCCGAGCGCCTGGTCGATTGTCGGCCGAGGTGCGGTTCGAAGCTTAGGGTCAGCGGGGCCCGCGACTGGGCCAGCAGGTCGCCGACCGTCACGAAGCCGAGGCTTCGCATCCTATCGCCACCGTCGCCGGCGGGCGCAGGGCCTCGAGAGGCAACGAAAGCAGGACCGCGCTTCCGTGTCCTGCGGGGGCGACTAAGGCGGGCTTCGCCTCAAAGCGGCCGAGGGCGTGCGCCGCCCCCCAAGTCTCGGCGATGGCGGCCCGCGCGGTGACACCCGACATCGTCAGGCGTCCCAGGATGGCGTCGAGCAGCGCCGCCTCGCCGCCATTCAGGTGGTCGGTCGTCACGCCGAAAGGATCCGCGGATCGACGGGGTCATCAGTCCGGGGCCTCGTTCCCGCCGGCGGCCACGCGTCGGCCGCCGCAAACCGACCGAGAGGAAACCATGAAGAGCCGTGCCGCTATCGTCTGGGAGGCCAACAAGCCGCTGACGATCGAGACGATCGAGATAGGCGGACCACGGGCCGGCGAGGTGCTGGTCGAGAACATGGCCACCGGCCTCTGCCACACGGACGCCTACACCCTTTTGGGCATCGAGCCTGAGGGCAAGTTCCCGGCCATCCTGGGCCACGAGGGTTGCCGGCATCGTGCGCGAGGTCGGCGCGGGCGTCACGTCGGTGAAGGTCGGCAACCACGTGATCCCGCTCTACACGCCCGAGTGCCGGCAGTGCAAAAGCTGCCTCAGCCAGCGCACCAACCTCTGCACCGCGATCCGGTCGACGCAAGGGCAGGGCGTGATGCCCGACGGCACCACCCGGTTCAGCTGCGACGGCGGCGAGGTGTTTCACTATATGGGCACCTCGACCTTTTCGAACTTCACCGTGCTGCCCGAGATCGCGGTGGCCAAGGTGCGCGAGGACGCGCCCTTCGACAAGATCTGCTACATCGGCTGCGGCGTGACGACCGGCATCGGCGCGGTGGTCTACACCGGCAAGGTGTGGCCGGGCGCCAACGTGGTGGTGTTCGGCCTCGGCGGCATTGGCCTCACGTCATCCAGGGCACCCGCATGGTTGGGGCCAACAAGATCATCGGCGTCGACCTCAACCCCGCCAAGGCCGACATTGCCCGCAAGTTCGGCATGACCGACTACGTCAACCCGGACGGGGTCGGCCGCGACAAGGTCGTGCAGGCCATCGTCGACCTGACGGGCGGCGACGCCGACTTCTCCTTCGAGTGCATCGGCAACGTCCACACCTTGCGCCAGGCGCTCGAATGCTGCCATCGCGGCTGGGGCACCTCGATCGTGATCGGCGTGGCGCCATCGGGTGCCGAGATCGCGACGCGGCCGTTCCAGCTCGTCACCGGCCGCAACTGGCGCGGCTCGGCCTTCGGCGGCGCGCGCGGACGCAGCGACGTGCCGAAGATCGTCGACTGGTACATGGAGGGCAAAATTAACATCGACGACCTGATCACCCACACCATGCCGCTCGACGACATCAACAAGGGCTTCGACCTGATGCACGCGGGCGAGTCGATCCGCTCGGTGGTGGTTTACTGACCGGGTTCGAACGGCTCCGTCACGGGTATCCACTAGGAATTCCTCTGGGAACATGCCGACGGTGGCCCCCATTGGGAGCGCGCCAAACGTCCATATGCGTTACCGTGTCGACGGAATCCGACGAAGGGCGCGATCGTGAATGGCCGACTGGCACCGGGGTGGATGGTTCGGGAGCATCCAGGTCTGGGCACGCCGACTGGTCGCCGACCAGTTGCGTGAGAACGACACCCTGCGCGGACTGCGTCGGCGCCCCCTTAATCGAATCCTGCGCCGGTTCCTCTCCATAGGGACCTTCGGACGCTTCATGGCCGCCTACGCCTGCGTCGACCTCGCGATGCTCGTCACAGAGGCAATGGTGAGCGTGATCGCTCCGGACGCTCTGCCCAGGTGGACCTTCCCCGCGGAGGCCGCGACCTCCGGTCCGCCCCCTCCCGACGTCAAGGCCATCCTCCTGAACGTCGGGAGTTACCTCATTGGAGCCCAGGTCGGGGCGCTGAGCGTCATATCGCTCGCCCTCGCCCTCGTCACCCTCATCGCGCAACGCGACGACGCGTCGACCGACGTGAGGATCTACTACCACGAGTCGCTCGCATTCGAACTGGTCGCGAGTTGCGTCGCCCTGATCGCGATCCTGTGCGTGCAATTGATATGGCCCTCGCAGTTCCTGCTGCACGTGATGGGGTTTGGAACGGCCTCCCAGGTCTTCAAGCTTTTCCTTCTCTGCGTCCACCTGGCCTGGCTGTCGGCCAACCTCGGAGGCCTGGCCCATTTCACGGTCACAACCTTCGGCTTCGTGCAGCAGTCGCGGCGCGAGGCACTGAGGAGGCGATACACCGCGAACGTCGTCCATCCGCGCACGATGATGCCGCGGTTGATGGAGCAGATCTATGGCTCGGCCGGCCCCGTCATCTCAGATCACCTTGGGCTCGCTTCGGGCGGGCGGTTGACCTTCGGCGCCGATTTCGGCGATCCCGCCGCGATCGAGGTCAGGTCCAGCTTCGACGTGCCGGTGACGCTGCGCGACGTGCGCCTGACTTGGGTGGCCTTCGTCGTCCGCAGGTGGCATCAGCGCTGCGTCGCGGATGTGCGCGGGGCAGCACGGGACGGCGACGTCTTCGCCGCCAGGCCGGCGATCTGGTTCACCCCGATGCCCGAAGTGCCGCTCCGGGGTGACACGCCATGGTGCATGCGTCGAGGTGGCGTCCCGCTGCTCCCGCTGGAGCGTGTGATCCTGCGACTGGCATTCCGCTTCAGGAAGGTCTCCCGTGAACGATGACCTGCCCACGCCAGAGGAGATCCTCGAGGAGCTCGCGGACCGTGCGGTCTCGCAGATCGATCGGCTCGCGACGGTCTCGTTCGATTCGGCATGGAAGGAGATGACCCGCTATCACCGCTTCCTCCTCCACGCGAATGCGTCGCGGACGGACGCGGGATCGCCATTCAGCTATGCAGAGGTTGCCGGATACAGCTGGACGGCACCGCACCAAGTCTGGACGCGGGTCTACGACAGGCTATTCAAGCGGGCGATCGAGCGCTTGCCGGACGATGACCGCTTCCTCCGCGTCATGGCCTACGCGCCAAGACGGCTCCTGTCCGGACCGGATGATCCCGAACTGCCCCCCGCAGTCGTGGCATCGATCCTCGACCTCGGGTCCATGTTGATCCATCGGCTCGAGACATGGGTCACCAAGCGTTCATCCGACGGTGCGGTATTGTCCGGTGGCGACCGGCATGCGCTCGGTGGCTCGGACGCGCGGGCCTACAAGGCGGTGCTGCCGGAGCCGGTGGGTGCCTGGGAGGGAACGCTGGTTCACCTCACGCCGTCGGGGCAGAGGCTGCCAAGCCGTTCCGTCCCCGAGGAGATGCGGTGGGAGGCGCTCGCGGCGGCTTGGCCAGCCGTGTGGCGCCACCTCATCAACACGGCGAATCGACTCGCAGCCGCGGCATGGAATGACGACCAAGCCGGGACTGACTTGTTCCGGGAGGCGTTCGTCCGCTGGTCGAGTGAAGTCGACCGAGGCCGGGAGGCTTCGCTCGACATCCGTCGTCCGCACCTCCTCCTGCCCGACCTCATGCGAATGGGCTGGCCCGAGGCAAGGCAGCGAGTCGCCGCGCTGTCCTACGACCGGGCACCTGCCGCTAATCCGGAACGTGTGTTCTCGCTCGTCGCGGCCGCCGTGCATCGCGACGTGCTGTACGTGACCGCGGCGCTCCTCTCACTATGGACGACCGAGCGCAAGCAGGCTTCCACGATCGGCGCCTCCACCGCGCGATCCCTGCTCCTCATGGAGGGCGGGGAACACGAGGCGTACGGTCATGTCGACGTCGATCGGAGCTTCACCTCCCGTCTGCTCTCTCACCTCCGCCTGCATCTCGCAGGCGAGCGCCTTTCCGACGCCTCCTACCCGGGAGACTTGGACGCCCTCGTTCAGAGGCTCGACGGCATGACCGAACGGGACATCGTTCCCGGCCGCGTCTTCACGCCCTCGACGTCCCACGGCAGGGACGACCTCCTCCCCGCGAGCATCGCCATCCTGGCGGCTGCGGCTCCGGGAGCCGACGCCGCAGAGGTTGAACGTATGGTCGCGGACCTCGCCTCCCGGGTCGACCTCCTGCCGGACGTCGACCAGACGCTGCGAAGCATCCTCCACGAGCTGCGTGCGATCCAGAACGCATGCGGGCATGCCACGGTGCGGACGCACGAGGTGATCAGGATCATCGAACCAGACGTGGACGCGGCGGACGCACTATCCAAGCTGGAAGCGCTGGCAGGAGCCGCCATCGTGACCATCGAGGCGGAGCGAAGCCGTCGCCTTCGTGCCCTGCCATTGGACGCCGGCAAGCTCGAGCGGCTGCGGGCGTCCCTGCAGGCCGCGCTGCTCGATGGAGCGGAGCATGTTCCGTTCTTCTCCGACGTTCAGGTTCGTGGGGCCGCCGAGGGAGAAGCTGCGGAGCCTCACACGATTACCTTAACCAACATCGCCAAGGCCTCCTTCGTCGAACCGCCGATGCAGCCGAGATCGTCGAACTTCGACGAGGTGGTCGCGTCGAGCGTGCAGGACCATGCCGGATGGCAGGTCTGGCATGCCTTCGTCGCGCGATCTCACGTCAAGATGGATGTCGTTGCCACCGTCGAGACGGCGGACTTCTGGAACGCCATCGCCGGCCTGATCGGAATTCTGGGATCGGATCCGATCCTGGTCGTATCCCGTCAGGCCGAGGCGCGCACCCTGCGTCGCATGATGCGCCTGCAAGGTGGTGAGGATCCCGCCCTCAGGATCGAGAACCTTGGAAAGGCGGGAACCTACGTCGTTACCGTCAACGGCGTGGACGTGCACGCAGCCCAATTCCCGGTCGGTGTCGCGTGGCTGTTCTCGGGCCGGGCATTGGGGGGCGTTCGCTACGCCACCATCGACGCCTCCGCCGACCTCCTGTCCCTCCGATACGAGGCCGTCGACGACGAGACCGGCAAGCTCCTCGTGAAGTTCGCGCAACACTTCGAGTGGGCCGACGCGGTCGCCTACGAACTCCACGTGATCGACCCCGAGGAGGAGGATTGATGGGCGGGGCGGGCAGCCGGACGTCATGCCCAAGGTCCGGATGCACGGTGAGCATGGTCGTCAGTAGGACACGGGAAGATGCTCGGGGTTCCTCAAGGCGACACTCGCGCATCTCGCCCAGGGTTACCCTCCTCGAGGTTCGAACCCCAACCAACGGAAACCAATCGGGCGCGCGAAGCGGGCGGGCGTTCGATGGATGGCGCGCCCTCGGAAGTCGCGTTCCCCCGTGGGTCAGGCCTGTCCGAGCTCGCGCGATCTCCACTTGGCGGCTTCGACGCAGGCGTCGAGGAGCCCGGCCAAGCCGCCGTCCCGGTTCATGAGGTCGTACGCGGGTCATGCGCACACCGCTACACGGTAGTACGGACGTCGCAGGTGACGAATGGTCGAGGGCGCCTATGCGTCGTCAGGATGACGCGCGTCGTCGACGTCTCCGGGGAGCTCACCCTCCGCGCCGATGGCTTGTATCGACGCGTGGCGCAGCTTGTCCTCACCGCGAAGGTGGCGAACGCGCGCCACCATGCCTTCCCTCATCCAGGCCGCCTTGCGCTTCGCGATCGTGCCCGCCAGCCGGGCGCGCGGCGCCCCGAGCTCTTCGACCGTCGCCCAGAACCGCTCGCGCTCCCTGGCCTTCAGGGTAACGACCGCATCGCCGACATAAGCCGGAGACCGACCGAGCCGGGCGAGCAGCGCCACCGGCAGCCCGGTGCGGCTACGCTCGACGCCGAGCACGGCGTAATCCGCGACCGTGTAGCTCTTCACCTTCACCCAGGCCTTGGTCCGGCCGCTCGTGTAAAGGCTGTCGGCCCGCTTGGAGACGATGCCCTCCAGGCCATGCTGGTCCGCCGCCCGAAAGAACGCGGGGCCGTCACCGACATGCTCGTGGCTGAGCTGAACTCGAGAGGCGGCGTCTCCGCCGACGAGATCCCGCAACCGCCTCCTGCGCTCCCGCAGGGCCTCGCCGCGGAGATCCCGCCCGTCGAGCGCAATCAGGTCGAAGGCGAACAGGACGAGGCGCTCCGGTGCCGACTTGATCGCACCACGTAGGGCTGGGAAGTCCGTGATTCCCGACGCGTTCTGCACGCACATCTCGCCATCGAGGATCGCCGAGCGGCAGCGCAGCCCGCGAGCCGCCGCGATCACCGGCGCGTACCTCCCTATCCAGTCGAAGCCGTTGCGCGTGTAGGCGTGCACGTCCTTGCCGCGGATCGTGAGCACGGTTCGGTAGCCGTCGAACTTGATCTCGTGAATCCACTCGCCACCCCTGGGCGCCTCATCGACCAGGGTCGGCAGCATCGGATCGACGAAGCCGACCGGCGGCAAGGGGCGAGGCATGGGGCGACAGATCCAGCGAAGGTCCGTGACCCTGGCCGAGATCGGTTGAAGAAGGATGAGGAGCCGCATAGCGTGGCGACATGTGCGGACGCTTCACCCAGCATTACACTTGGCAGCAGGTCAACGAGTTCCTGTCGGTCCTCGGCGCGCCGCTGAACCTACGGCCCCGCTACAACATCGCGCCCACGACGGAGATCCACGTGGTTCGGCTCGATGGCGAAGGCCGGCGCGAGCTCGTCCGCATGCGATGGGGCCTCGTGCCGGGCTGGTGGTCGAAGGGCCTCAAGGAGGTGCCGGCCACCTTCAACGCAAGGGCCGAGACCGTGGCCGAGAAGCCGATGTTCCGCAGCGCCTTCAAGCAGCGCCGCTGCATCATCCCTGCCTCGGGGTTCTACGAATGGACGGGCGAGAAGGGCTCGAAGGTGCCGCATCTGTTCTCGGCCGCGGACGGCAGCCCCGTGCTGGCCTTCGCTGGCCTGTGGGACCGCTGGCGCGACAACGCGACCGGCGATGAGGTCCTGTCCGCCACCATCATCGTGTCGGGCGCGAGCGACTGGATGACCCCGTACCACGACCGCATGCCGGTGCTGCTCGTGCCGGAGTTGTTCGACGCCTGGCTGAAGGGCGAGACGGGACCCGAGGTGCTGCGGCCGGCCGCCGAGGGCGCCTTGCGGGAATGGGTCGTGTCCGACCGGGTGAACCGGACGGGCCAAGGGGATGATGACCCGACGATGGTCGAGGCGGCCTAGGCGCGCGCGGGTGGATGCGCCAGAGGCCGTCGCGCACGCGCTCAGCTTCCTCGAAGGCTTGCGCGAGGGCGGCGGGGTGTCCGGTGACGCGATGGCCGGCGCGTTCATCGAGCACTTAGCCGGACACGGGTTCGTGGTGCGCCCACGCGAAGGCGCCGAGCGCTTGCGCCTCAAGCCGACGGCGCTCGGTGCCCTGCGCGTCAGGGGCGCCGACGTCCGCGCGGCACGTGAGGCCCTGGGGCTCAGCATCACCGAGTTGGCCGCCCGCGCGGCGGTCTCACATGAGGCCGTCAGTCGGATGGAGAGCGGTCGCACCAGCCCGCACGCCAAGACGGTGGCGGCCGTCATGGATGCCCTCGGCCGCGCCAGGGTCGACGGAGATCGGGAGCGCTAATCGGCCATGATTGAACCTGCCAAAACTTGACCGTGGTCGGTTCGTCGATGGCCGAGGCGGTTCCGGTCGCCACGTTCCCGAGCCTCATCCGCGGGGCACGATCCCAACCATCATACTGTAAAATCGCTCGCAATAGTGACCCCCTGAGGGGGTAATTTCGCGGCCAATGC
>NZ_JARPVX010000179.1:0-2124 GCF_033947565.1 Lichenihabitans sp. Uapishka_5 | reverse complement strand
CATTATGCAGCACCGCCCTGCGTCACTGAATTCCAACACGCTTCGCGACGGCACCGAAACACCTTGCCCGCGCCCGTGGCGAGGGCGAGCCGGGCACCCTCCAAATCGAGGAGCGGCGTCGCCGCTGAAGACGCTCTGACCTAACGGAACAGACCGAGATATGGTCGTCCAATCGTCATGCGCCCCGGGGCGTCGTGGGATGCATGATCGGCTTTGCGCCCATCCTTGCCGTTGATTGGATGAACAGGCGTGCTTGGAATCGGCTGTTGACGGCACCATACGATCGGCGACTGCAAAAGCGAGTATCTGATTGCCGCGCTCGCAGGGGCAATCTGCGAATTATGCAGTCCGGCCCAACCTGTCACGATCGTTGCTGGTTGGTGCAGTTCCGCTAGATCATGCAGAGCACCTGGGCCAGATGGGGTCGGGCCACCTGAACGAACATCGCTTGGACAACATTTCTCACTCTCACCCGGATCGACGACATCCCCCATGCCGCATTAAGCAGTCCGCGAAACGGCGATTGATGGCATGCAACGTACCAAGCATTTTCTACCGCAAACCTCGGGCCGGGTGGCTCCTCTTAATAGCATTGGAATCAGTAATCCTGAGACGGCGCGCAGGCTTGAATGGCATCAAGCTTCATTCTAGCACTACAGTTGCGCATTTCGCCACAGATGAGCTTGCCGTGCTGCGGCTTGGTGAGCGCGTCGGAAGCGGGACCATTGCAGGATATGTGCGACAGGGATGGATCGTTGGGCCAGTTTCAGGACAAGGCGGCGGATTTCCTGGATGGACCAGCGGATGAGACGGACCGGCGTCGTGGCGGCGCTGGTGTTTTTTTCGGCGTCGGCAGAGTGTTGGCCTGGTGGCGCACGGCGGCCATCACCGCATAGGCGAGCATGACCAGCGAGACGTGCCTGTGCCATCCGTGCCAGGACCGGGTCTCGTTATGGTCGAGGCCGAACTCGTTCTTTGCGGTCTCGAAGCCCTCCTCGATGCGCCAGCGCGTGCCTTCGACACGGACCAGGGTTTCGATGGACGTGCCCTTGGGGCACCACGTGGTGAAGTAGGCGAGGTCGCCTTCGCCGATAGGGCGGCGGATCAGCAGGCCGCGGGTCCAGAGGCTGGATGGGGCTGCGCCATGGTCGGCAGCGTCGAGATCGGCGAGCGGACAGTAAGTCCAATCGTAGAGCCGTTCGCCCTTGGTGCCGTGGCCGGCGGAGAGCCGCGTCCAGGCGTTAGTCGGCAGGGCTGCGGCAATGTCCCGAGCCTCTCCCGCCACGGCGATTTCGGTCGACCATGAGTTGAACCAATGGTTGGCATGGACGCCGAGCACATAGCCCTTGCCAGCCCGGCGCAGCATCATCTCCAGGTCGCCAACGCCGTACACGCTGTCCGCGGCCACCCAGGAAAACGGGACGTCCGCCGCGATGCTGCGCGTCACCATCGCGGTCGCGAGACCCGGCTTGGTGGCGAAGGCGTGTTCGGTGGGAACATGCGCGGCCTTGCATCGCGCCGGATCGCTCGTCCAGGCCTTGGGCAGGTAAAGCGTCCTGTCGATGAAAGCGTGTCCTTTGCCCGACACATAGGTGGCGAACACGCCGATCTGGCAGTTGGTGATCTTGCCGGCTGAGCCGGTGTATTGGCGTCCGACCCCGCACGACGCGCGTCCCTGCTTGAGAAAGCCGGTCTCGTCGATCACCAATACCGCATCGGCCTCGCCCAGATGCTCCACGACGTGGTCACGGACAAGATCGCGCAGCGCATCGGCATCCCAACGTCCTCGGCCGAGCAGAGCCTGTTGCCGCCAGGGACCTCTGTCGCCAGCCGCTTCCGCCCGCATCCAGCCTGTCTTGCGCGGCTCGCTGCCAAGCAGCGCGTCCAGGAACCGGCTCGCTGAGGCTGCCACGCGCTCCTGCGTGAACAAAGGCCGGATACGCTGCTTCGCAACGCGCAGCGACGCGGCCCATAAAGCCAGCGTGTCCTCAACCGACGCCCCGCCAGTCATCAGATCCTGAATCATGGTTGCCCATTGATTCAGGGTTCTCCACAATGCGCAACTGTAGTGCTAGGCCGTGTGGACGGATTTTAAGAGGATGAATCCGAGGGCCAGTGAAACGA
>NZ_JARPVX010000178.1:0-2138 GCF_033947565.1 Lichenihabitans sp. Uapishka_5 | reverse complement strand
AACCGGGGGTACCGAGTTGGAAGAAGGGGGGACGGGGGCGGAGGGGGTGATGTCTGTCGGATCTGTTGTTTCGATCTGTTTATGCATCCAAGCTCTAAATCACTGCTTCAATGACATGGACACCATGGTTTCTATCCTTCATGCTGCGGCGTTGTCGAACATCGAGTCACGCATTTGTCTGATCAAACAAGCACCTCAGAAGTCGACCGGAACAGCGAAATTGCGGATCTCCCGCTTGATTTTCACTTCATCGAACAAGCCGAATACATCCCCGAAAGCATATTTCTCGCCTTAGACACAGTTCATCCGGAAGAGGAAAGCATCGTAAGACGCCTTGCTGCAGGAGGAGCTAAGTTACTCGTTGGACCTCGGGGCTGCGGCAAAACTACTTTAATGCTGAAAGCGTACTATCAGCTGCTACACGCAGAAGATACAACGACCCTTCCTGTATATGTAAATTTCAAGCTGTCTTTGAAGCTGGAGCCTCTTTATCAGAACACCGCGAACGCCGCTTATTGGTTTAGATTATGGCTTCTCCTAAAGATATTCGATGGCATTCACTCCGCAATCGAGCTATCCAACCGCTACTTGCCTACACCTAACCTACCCTCTCGCAAAGAGATTAGCAGTGCAGTCACATCAATCGAGAGCGGGCGACTTGAGACAGTAAAGAACATCGAAAGGTTCAGCCTCGAGCAGTTTGCAGCAGCAATAAGCAATATTCTTGAAGAGAATGACTTAGCTCGATGTGTTCTCCTGCTCGATGATGCTGCTCATGCATTCTCTCCTCGGCAGCAGGAGGATTTCTTCGAGTTCTTTCGCCAAGTAAAAAGTCGGGAGATCTCTCCTAAGGCAGCCATCTATCCCGGAATCACTACGCACTCTCCCACGTTCCATGTAGGCCATGACGCTGAACAGATCGATGTTTGGATCAAGCCGGGCCGAGGGGTTTATGTGGAATTTATGAGGTCCCTCGCCCTTAAACGATTTGGGGGCACTCTTCCGAGAACCCTTTCTACTACGCCCGACGCTCTTGAATTTTTAGCGTTCGCATCCTTCGGGGTTCCTCGCTCTTTCCTAAATATGCTTCGCACGATTTATCATGAAGAAGCAAAACTTTCCAATCGTTCGACACTTGATAGAAGAAGGCTTATAGAAATATCTAAACAGAGCCGTGAAGCTGCGCATAATGTTTACGATTCGTTAAGCTTCAAATTGCCAGCTTACAAGGAATATGTAGCTGCAGGCAGGCTGCTATACCAATCTCTCTTGGCTGGGCTGAAGGATTTCAACCAAGCGCGAGGAGAGGACAACCAAGCTTTAGAAGTAGGATTAAAGAGGCCAATTTCAACAGATATTGAGAAGGTGATTGGGTTTTTCCAGTATGCTGGTTTGCTCATGCCTGCTGGAGAGAACAGTCGTGGCGTAAAAGGTAGTTTTGAAATTTATCTCGTCCACTTCGGCGATCTCATCAATGATAATGTTGTTGTGGGGCGCAGAACTAAGAGTATTTCTCTTTTCGTAAAGGCTTTTACCTCTCAGACTCATCAAGTATGGCCACGTATGTCTAGCGATGGTCTCATTCCGAGCAACCAGCGCTCAGATGCTTTCCGCCTCTCTCTACCACATTGTCAGAATTGTGGAGCCGAACGCGTCAGCGAGAACGCCAAATTTTGCCATAGTTGCGGTTCCCAGCTAAAGACGGCGTCATTGTATGACGAGCTCACCCGGCAGGACATCGCCATCCTCCCTCTAAGCAAAACCATGCTTTCCAGGATCAAGACGCACTCAAAGCTCAGAACTGTCAAAGACATTTTGATGGACTCTGATCGCGTAAAGCTAAGAAGCATACCATTTATCGGCCCAGTGCGAGCCACTCGGATTGCTATGTACGCCGAAGAACATGTTGCTTGAGATATGGACATCGCTGATTTCATCAATGAGGCGCCTCCAAGCGCGCGGCTTGGGATGCTTAATAGATATATGCAGGAGGAGCAGCTGGCTGCTCCCATCGATATGTACAGGAAATCAATGCAAGCATTACTTGACCATGGGTCAGTAGAGCGTTTGGAGGAGCTCCCTTTCCTAGTGCACTGACGCGCACAGAGGATTCACAGGACGCTGGGCTCGTGCGAGTC
>NZ_JARPVX010000177.1:0-2153 GCF_033947565.1 Lichenihabitans sp. Uapishka_5 | reverse complement strand
GCCCAAGCTCGCCCAACCCGCCAAGCCAACGCCAGCCGAAGCGACGCCCGTCGAGACGCCGCAGCAGAAGGCCGAAACGGCCGCCCTGCAGGCCAAGGTGGAGGCGGCCGCCCAGCCTGATGCGGCCGGCAAGGCGACGGCCGAACCCAAGGTCGAGGTGCGCCGCACCGCCGAGGGGCTGGTGATCGGCCTAACCGACGACGCCGACTTCACCATGTTCGCCAGCGCCTCGGCCGAGCCCTCGCCCCAGGCGGTCGCCCTGATGGCCCGCATCGGCAAGCTCCTGAAGGACAAGAAGGGCGGCGTGACGATCCGCGGCTTCACGGACAGCCGGCCGTTCCGGTCGGACGCCTATGACAATTGGCGCTTGTCGTCGGCCCGCGCCGACATGGCCCATTACATGCTCGTGCGCGGCGGCCTCGACGATGCCCGCATCGACCGGATCGAGGGCTACGCCGACCGACGCCCGAAAACCCCGAAGAACCCGGCCGGACCCGAAAACCGGCGCATCGAAATCCTGTTGCGGGAGCCCACGCCGTGATCGCACGCTTCCGCCCGATCCTCGCCGCCGCGGTTTTGTGGGGTGCCGCCTCGGCGGCCGTGTTGGTCGCCACCCCAGCGGCCCGGGCCGACCAGACCTCGAGCTCGCCCAATGCGCCCTATGCGCAGATGCGCACCCTGCAAACCCTGCAGGAACAGATCGCCCACGGCAACGCGGCCGCTCAGGCGGCCCAGCCCAAGCTGATGGCCCATATCGCCGACATGTTCCTGTCGGCCGAGCCGGAAGCCTGGGCCGACCCGCGCAACGGCCGCGCGGCCGCGCTGTTCATCCTCAGCGGCGGCAAGCCCGAGGTGGTGCGCACGGTGCTCGAGCGTGCCAAGCCGACGCCCGCCATCGACCGGTTGCTGAAGGGCGCGCTCGCCTATGGCGAGGGTGAAGAATCGATCGCGGCGGCGCTGCTCGAGCCGATCGATCCCAAAAGCGTGCCGAACGCGCTCGGCGGCCATCTGGCGCTCGTCAAGGCGAGCCTCGTGGTGGGCCGGGATCCCGCCAAGGCCGACAAGCTGCTCGACCTCGCCCGCCTGCTGATGCCCGGCACGCTGGTCGAGGAAGCGGCGCTGCGCCGGCAGATCTTCCTGCTGGCCGATTCGAACCAGCTCGACAAGGTGACCTTGTTGTCGCGGCAATACCTGCACCGCTTCCGCACCTCGGTGTATGCCGAGAATTTCCGGGAACGCTTCGCGGTCGCGGTGCTGCGCTTCGCGGCGGCGGGCGACACGCCGCAACTGACCAAGTTCGACGCCGTCATCAAGGAGATGCGGCCCGACGAAGCGCGCCGCTTTTATCTCGCCATGGCCAAGGCCGCGATCACGAACGGCCGCACCGCGACCGCCCGCATGGCGGCCGACAAGGCCAAGGCGCTGGCAGTTGCCGGGTCGCCGGATGCGGCGCGGGCCGACTTGTACACGGCCGCGGCGCTCGTGGCCTCCGACCGGGTCGACGACGGGATGACGCGGCTGACCCTCATGAACCCGGCCCAGCTTGGCCCCGATGACGTGAAGCTGCGTCAGGCCGCCTTGTCGGTCGGCACGGTGGTGAGCGCCCAGAACACCAGCGATGGCGCGGGAGACGAGGCGGGCGGCACCGACGACCCCGGCGCGCAATTGCTGGCCCGGGCCCATACGGCCCTGCAGACCAGCGATCAGGTGCTGAAGGGGGCCGGCAAGTGAGCGCCTTGCGGGCGCTGGGCCTCGCTGCGGCCCCGGCGCCGGCCGTCACGGCCTCGACCGTCGACAAGACGCTGGCAGGCTTTGCGGATGTGCTCGCCACCGTGACGCAGCCGTCCGCCCCGGCGCGCCCGGCCAAGGCCGTCAAGCACGACGCCGACGCCGCGATTGACGGCGGCGACGCGGACACCGAAGGCGAAAACCGCGAGCCCGCCGCCGAGACCGCGACGGCCGGCGGCCTGTTGGTTGCGCCCCTCGATATCGCGGTCCTGGCCCAGATGGCCGCTCTGCCCTCCACCCCGACCGCCGTTGCGACCGACCCGCAGGATGCAGACACGGCCAAGGCTTCCAACAAGACCGTGAGCAGCCATAGTGGGGCCGCGGCTTCGACGCCCGCCGGCGGCGCCTGTCTCTTATACACATCT
>NZ_JARPVX010000176.1:0-2183 GCF_033947565.1 Lichenihabitans sp. Uapishka_5 | reverse complement strand
CTCGAAGGCGGTCTCGATCGCGACGACTGGGCCGGGGTGGCGCAACGGCTCGGCGCCGACGGCGGCCCGAAGGACTCGACCGGCAACCGCCTTGCGCGGGCGGCCCTCAGCACCGGCGCGGCTGCGCTCGAAACCTATCTCGACGTGTTCCTGACCAAGACCCGGACGCCGCGCGAAACCCGCTACCTCGTCCAGGCGCTCCGCAAGGCCGAGCCGGACCTCTGCGAGGCGCTCGACCGCGAGCGCGACCGGCTGGTGGCGGCGCTCGACGCCCGGCGGGCGGCCGAAACCTTCGAACGCACGCTGGCGCTCGTCACCGTGGCCAAGGGCGTGCTCGACGGCTACGAGGCGGCCAAGCGCCGCCGCGGCCTGCTCGACTTCGACGACCTCGTCGAACGCACCCGCACGCTGCTCGGGCGCACCAGCGCCGCCTGGGTGCTGTACAAGCTCGATGCCGGCATCGACCACGTGCTGGTCGACGAGGCGCAGGACACCTCGCCGACGCAGTGGCAGATCCTCGCCACCCTGACGGGCGACTTCTTCAGCGGCGCCGGTGCCAGCGAGCGCATCCGCACCGTCTTTGCGGTGGGTGACGAAAAGCAGTCGATCTATTCGTTCCAGGGGGCCGAACCGGCGCAATTCGCGCTGCAACGCGCGGCCTTCGGTCGGGCGGCCGAGCGCGGCGGGGCGCGCTTCGAGGCCGTGACGCTGAACCTGTCGTTCCGCTCCACCCGCGCCGTGTTGGAAACCGTCGATGCCGTCTTCGCAGCGGGCGACCATGCGCAAGGCTTGTCGGAACCCGGCCTCCAGCCACCGCCTCATGAAGCCTTGCGCAGCCGCACGCCGGGCCTTGTCGAACTCTGGCCGCTCGTCGGCCCGACGCCACAGCCCGATCCGGTCGACTGGCGCCTGCCGCTCGACCAGCCGGACCCGCAATCGCCGCCCGTGACGCTGGCGCGCCGCATCGCGGACCGCATCCACGCCATGCTGGCACCGAGCTCGACCGAAACCGTCGAGGACCGCGGCAGCGGCGGCCGCCGTCGAATCGCGCCCGGCGACGTGCTGATCCTGGTGCGCAGCCGCAACGCCGTGTTCGATGCCGTAATCCGCGCCCTGAAGGACCGGCATGTACCGGTTGCGGGCGCCGACCGGCTGCAGCTGACCGAGCACATCGCCGTGATGGACCTGATGGCGGCCGGCCGCGCGGCGCTGCTGCCCGACGACGACCTGAGCGTCGCGAGCGTGCTGAAATCGCCGTTGATCGGGCTCGACGACGATGACCTGATCGCCCTGGCGCCCGAACGCCGCGGCAGCCTGCTGCTGGCGCTCGGCGGCTCGCCGTTGCCGGCCCATAGGGCGGCCTTCGAGACCCTGCAGGCCTGGCGGGCCCGGGCCGCCACCGAGACGCCGTTCGGCTTCTACGCGCGGCTGCTCGGGCCCGAGGGCGGTCGCCGCGCCATGCTGGCGCGGCTCGGCCAGGAAGCCGGCGACGCCGTCGACGAGTTCGTGGCGCTGACGCTCGCCCATGAGCGCGACGGGCCACCCTCGCTGACGCGCTTCCTGGCCGGGCTCGAGGGGCAGGACCTGTCGGTGAAGCGCGACATGGAAGCCTCCGGCGATGCCGTGCGAGTGATGACCGTGCATGCCGCCAAAGGCCTCGAAGCCAAGATCGTCTTTCTGCCCGACACCTGCGGCGCCCCCACGGGGCGGCACGACCCGGCGCTGTTCGGGCTCGCGGACGGCGACACGCCCTTGCTGGCCTGGTCGCCGAAACGCGACCGCGACCCGGGGCCGGTGGCGGACGCCCGGCAGGCCTTGCGCCAAGCCGCCGCCGAGGAACACCGCCGCCTGCTGTATGTGGCGCTGACCCGGGCCGAGGAACGGCTCTACATCGCCGGCTTCCATGGGCCGGCTGGCCCGGCCGAAGGCTGCTGGTATGGCATGGTGGCGGCGAGCGAACTCGGGCTCAGCGAGGTCCCCGCCTTCTGGGACGCCGAGGCGACCTTGCTGCGCCGCGCCGACCCTGGCCTGGAGGCCGCGTTGCCGACGCGCGTGGCGCCCGAAACCGCCGTGATCCTGCCGGCCTGGGTCACGACGGTGCCGGCGCGCGAGATCAGCTACGCGCCGCCCGTGCGCCCGTCGAACGCACTCGACGCCGCCGACCAGGCCGGGCGGCGCGTAGC